>NZ_JBALMO010000065.1:10097-31174 GCF_036963345.1 Bacillus sp. JJ722 | reverse complement strand
CTTCGCTTTTACTTTCGTTTTGAAGTAGGAGTCTTAGCGCCCGTTTGAACGGGATAAAATCAGACATTTGAAAACCTACTGTACTATACTAGCAAAAACTATAGGAAGTTGTCGCTAAAAAATTCAATACCGGCACAATTTCTTCAAGAGTCATACAACGTTATTATTCTCGATTTCCAAAAAATGAAACCAAAATAAATATGACAGATCTTCGCTTAAATAATTTAGCTTCTAAATAGGATACAATATAAATAGGAGATGATAATGATGAACGTCGATATAATAGGGGACATTCACGGTTGTTATGAGGAATTCAAATGCTTGACCGAAAAACTAGGATACAGTTGGGAGACTGGGATTCCACTTCACCCCGCAAATCGAATTCTCGGTTTTGTTGGTGATTTAACCGATCGTGGACCACATTCTTTAAAAATAATTGAAGTAGTACATAGTCTTGTACAATCAAAAAAAGGAGTTTACTCTCCTGGGAATCATTGCAATAAACTATATCGTTATTTCATAGGCAGAAATGTTAGCGTGACACATGGATTAGAAACAACTGTTGCCGAATATAAAGCACTTTCACCTAGTGAACAAAATAGTATAAGAAAAAAATTCATTTCTTTATATGAAGATAATCCCATTTATCAAACATTAGACAATGGTAATCTTATCATTGCGCACGCAGGAATACAGGAAGAGTATATAGGTAGATACGATAAAAAGGTGCAAACATTCGTACTTTACGGTGATATAACTGGAAAAACACATCCAGATGGCTATCCTATCCGAAGAAACTGGGCAAAACACCATAAAGGCAAAGCCATTATTGTATATGGTCATACACCTGTAAAAGATCCAGTTATACAAAACCGTACTTATAATATTGATACCGGTTGTGTTTTTGGTGGCAAATTAACCGCTCTTCGCTATCCGGAACTTGAATTGGTCAGCGTTCCTTCATCCATGCCATATGTTGGAGAGAAATTTAGGGAATTAGAGAAATAATAACATTGATAGGGTACAACTCTGAATGGAGTGTGCTCTTTTTTTGTCTGTTCATATTTCTCAGGCTCTGCTCATATACTCTCAGCACCACTCATATTTCTCCAGCACCGCTCATATTTTCAACCACAATTCAAATTCCTCCCTCACCAACAACATTTTCCACGCAAAAAAAATCCACTCTCAAAAGAGCGGATTTTTTATTCGATTAACTTCTTCATATCTTCTAGTAAATCGGCTTGAAACGTTAATGTTTCCTCTTTAAAAGGATGATAAAAAGTAACTTGCTTACAATGCAAAGCTTGTCTGTTTATAAAGTCAAGTGAGCCACCGTATAAATCATCACCGAGTAAAGGATGCCCTATGTAAGACATATGTACTCGTATTTGATGCGTTCGACCGGTGAGTAAGTGCAATTGAATATGGGAGAATTGATCATATACAGCATTTGATTGATACAATGTACAAGCATATTGACCATCATCACGCACTTCTCTTTCAATTATGCTAGTTGCTTTGCGTCCTATTGGTGCCTCTACTTTTCCTACTTCATATAAATGACCATGAACAAAAGCTTCGTATGTTCGACTTACTTCACCTTTCTTCTGCTGCTCACTTAACAGGTGATGAACATGGCGATGCTTCGCGATCAGCATTAGCCCAGAGGTATCTCGATCAAGTCTAGTTACTATATGGACCGTTGATGCGATATTCATTCTTTTATAATAACCAGCTATACGATTTGCAATGCTACCTGTGGGATGTTCCCTAGATGGAATTGTATTCGTAAAAGGTGGTTTATTTATAATTAATACATATTCATCTTCATACACAATCTGCAGTGGCAAGTCTTCAGGTAATAACCCTTCACTTGTCTGTTCAATTGGAAATTGCACATTCACTATATCTTTGTATTGTAACAAATAGCGAACGGTTTCCTCATAGCCATTCACTTGAATGCGTCCACCTTTAAACTTAATATCTGCTAAAGCGGCTTTCGAAATATGTTGTTCTTTAAGAAATTCCCGTAACACCATACCTTCTTGCTGCTCTTTTATACGCCATGTTAACTGAAACACACTCATATTCTATTCCTATTCTCATCAATTATTAGTCAGCGATAAACGAATCGCGTACGCGTTTCCAAAATGGAAATGGGCGAAAACGTGCAAATCGAATTTTCTCATCGGAAACTCGATATTGAATTGATTTTACATCTCTCTGTAATACTTGCAAATGATCGATCGTTATAATGAAATCATTTTGATTAGCAGGCTTCAACATACAAGTATGATGGTCAGGAAGTATTAATGGTGATCCTACTGTACGAAATACACGATTATTTATCGATGCCATTTCTGCAATCTGGATAGCATTAATTGAAGGATGAATAATTGCACCACCTAATGCCTTATTATACGCCGTACTACCTGATGGAGTAGATACACATAAACCATCGCCTCTAAATGTTTCGAACTGCTGCCCTTTAATCTCAACATCCATCACAAGCGTTCCTTCTACCCCTTTTACCGTTGATTCGTTCAACGCTAAAAACTTCGATGGCGCTCCACCATGCTTATATCGAACAATAACCTCTAAAAGAGGGTATTCCACTACCTGATAGGGAGTCTTAGCAATAGCTATCACCAGCTTTTCAACCTCTTCTGGCGTCCAGTCTGCGTAAAACCCAAGATGACCTGTGTGTACTCCAACAAAAGCTGTCTGGTCTAGTCGGTATTTAAACCGATGAAACGCATACAAAAGCGTTCCATCTCCTCCTACTGAAATAACAATGTCCGGACGTTCTTCATCTAGTGTTAATTCAAAGTCTTGAAGATACATCTTCATTCTTTGCATTAACTTATTTGATTTATCGTCTCCCTTTGAGGTTATGGCGAATTTCATGATACCCTCCCGCGTGAATAGCTCTTCTTTTTTTCCCTACAACATACTTTTAATTATGTTAGTTTTTGAGCTTCATCATTTTTTTTCGAAAAAACTCTTTGCGCTTCTTGTATCTCTATAGCAATTTCTGACATTTCTTTATCAAGCAAATAGGCTGCTTCTGCTGCTCGTTTCAACCTTACACGAATATCATCTGGAAATTGACCACGGTATTTATAGTTTAGTGAATGCTCAATAGTCGCCCAGAAATTCATAGCTAATGTTCGAATTTGTATTTCTACTAGTATTTTCTTTTCCCCACGAATTGTTTGAACTGGATACTTTAGAACAACATGATATGATCGATAGCCACTCGCTTTATTATAAGAAATATAATCTCTTTCTTCTATGATTTCAAAATCATTTCGATTCCTTAACAATTGTACAACTGTTTTGATATCACCAACAAATTGACACATCATTCGGAGTCCGGCTATGTCTTGTAAATCTTCACCTAGCTTCTCGATAGGGATTCCCTTTCTTTCCGCCTTATCAAGAATACTAGGAACGGGCTTCACTCTACCTGTTACAAATTCAATTGGTGAGTGAATACCTTCACGCTCAAACTGTGTTCGCATTCCTTTAAGTTTTACCTTTAACTCCTCTATAGCTTGCTTATAGGGAGCTAAGAAATCATCCCAATTCATCTTAAAACAGCACCTGCCTCAGAACTTCTTACACGAATACTTTTTCTACTCTAGAGCCCATCTCATCACCGTAGTTAGCATTATCTTTAATATTATCGATTAAGTATAATAATTCTTCTACAAAGTGAGGTAGCTCGATTTCTTCAGTATTATTACTCAAAACAACAGGACTCTTACTTTGACAGACTTCCTTTAAATGTACCCAAGTACCTTCAGGCAATGAAAGGTACATATATTCATTCTCACATTCAACTATGTATATAAAGGCAAACTCATCAGAGTTCACTAGCATCTGACCCTTTGGCTCGATTTCAGCTATACTAGGCCTATCACATCTTATTATTAATTTATTCGATTCGTTTATAATAGATTTAACTTCAATTATTTTACTCATATATGGTTTTCCCTCCTGCTACTAACAATTTTATTTTACCATAACCCTTAACGTATGCCTAAGGTTGAAGTAAGATTCAATATATAATCTAATTGAGAGGACGATATTATGAATCAAGAAATCGAAATTGAATTTAAAAACCTATTAACTAAAGAGGAATTTGAGAAATTGGCTCAATACTTTTCTATAGAGAAAAAGGAATTCAATACTCAAGTAAATCATTACTTCGATACGCCAGACTTCGCTTTGAAAGCAAATGGAGCGGCTCTACGCATTCGTCAAAAAAACGATAAATATGTATTAACACTAAAACAACCAGCCCAAGAAGGCTTACTTGAAACACACGAAACATTATCTTTCGAAGAAGCACATGAAATTCTTGAAACAAACAAAATAAAAATAGGCTCTATTTCAAACATGATCTTAACCGAATTCGGAATTTCACCTACCAAATTGGAACTCTTTGGATCATTAGCAACAAGCCGCGCTGAAACAAAGTATATGGATGGAACTCTCGTTTTAGACCATAGTAACTATCTAAACAAAGAAGATTATGAATTGGAATACGAGGTGACTGATTTCGCCATCGGAGAAGAAAATTTCACCAACCTACTTAAAGAACTGAACATTCCGTTTAGACAAACCGATAATAAGATTAAAAGGTTTTATAACGAAAAGTTCAACAAGTAGAATAATTGGGGTGAGGCATATGAATGTACAAGAACTAAGAACTTTGATTGAAATAAAAGCTCTTCAAGGATTAACAAGTAACCCTTCATCAGAGCGCTCATCAAACTCAACGATGTTTCAAGAATTACTAATGAGCTTCTTAATGAATCAAACTGATAGCTCGTCAATCACAAACACACTTGGAAGTATCGCTAGTATTGCAAAGAATACTGATTACACAGGCGCAATGTTGAATAATAATGTACCATTAAGTCATTCTTCTGCACTGCCTTCATATAATGCTACTCATTTAAGCAACCATACTCCTATTTCCTTAACCGGAGCAGGTAAGCAATATGAGCAGTATATTGAAGAGGCAGCTCAACGTTATAACGTACCAGCGAAGCTTATATCTTCTGTTATTAAACATGAATCTAACTTTGATAATTCTGCCACAAGTCATGCTGGGGCTGCTGGGCTAATGCAACTTATGCCAACAACTGCAAAGTATTTAGGAGTAGACGATGTCTTTAATCCAAGAGAAAACATTATGGGCGGAGCTAAATATTTACGTCAAATGCTCGATAAGTATGATCAAAATACAACGTTAGCTTTAGCGGCTTATAATGCAGGTCCAGGAAATGTAGATAAATACAATGGCATACCGCCATTCAAAGAGACTCAAAATTACGTACAAAAAGTTTTAGGCACATATACTGCTTAACATATGTACTAATAACCAAGAAAGGGTAGCTCAAGATTCTTCATTTTGATCTACTCTTTTTCATTGTAAAATTTAACCTTTTCAAGCTAGATGTTTGAGATATTCTGAGCTGGTTGCTACAATATCTTTACAAAAGCTGAGTGAGGAGAAATACGATGTCACATTCAAAAACCCCATTTGAAGCAATAGGAGAAAGACAATTACATCATTTAATTGAAAGATTTTATATAAACGTGCATAAACATCCATTATTAATACCTATTTTTCCAGATGATTTAACAGAGACAATTCGTAGGCAAAAACAATTTATGACGCAATTTTTAGGCGGCCCTTCTTTGTACTCAGACGAACACGGACATCCGATGTTACGCGCTCGTCATCTTCCATTTGAGATTACACCAGAAAGAGCTGCCGCTTGGTTAGACTGTATGAGTGCAGCCATGGATGAGGTTCAGCTTCAAAATGAATTGCGAGAATTTATTTTTAGCCGCCTTTCTCTAACTGCTCAACATATGGTAAATACGCCTTCTCAAGACTAAAAAACTTGTATAAGCTGAAACTATTTTTACAAAAAAAATGCCTATACGATGACGATCATAGTCAAGAAAGGAGAAAGCAGTTGAGTACTCAAGAAAACACCAATTTTATTGAGTGGCTACATAAGTACCATTGTAATATTACCGGTAAAAAACCAATTGAAATCTATGTTTTTATAGATCCCCTATGTCCACAATGCTGGGGAATGGAACCCATTCTTAAAAAGCTACAGATGGAATACGGAAATATTATCAGCATTAAACATGTGCTTAGCGGAAAATTAGCTACTTTAAACACTTGCACACGTTCTTCTGAAAATATAGCTACGCTATGGGAGAAAACAGCGAGTAGAACAGGAATGTCATGTGAAGGAGAGTTATGGATTAACAATTCTCTTCCGCTTTCTATGCCATATAATGCATCCATCGCCATAAAAGCAGCTGAGCTTCAAGGAAGAAAGCAAGGAATAAAGTTTTTACGGAAATTCCAGGAATATTTTTTCCTGAAGAAAAAGAATATTTCTGAAATGCCGATCTTAATTGAATGTGCAAAAGCTGTAAAACTTGATATAGATGAATTTCTAAATGATATTCATTCAAAAGCAGCAGCAAAAGCTTTTCAATGCGATGTAAAAATCACAAATGAAATGGATGTTCAGGAAATACCTTCCCTCGTATTTTTTAACAGCAATATAGAAGAAGAAGGCATTAAAGTATCTGGCTGTTACTCTTATGATGTGTATTTGTCTATTTTATCTGAAATGATGCCAAATATACCTGAACCTAGTCCTTTACCAAACATAGAGTCTTTTGTTCGTTTCTATAACGTCGTCGCAACAAAAGAAATAGCTATCACATACGATCTGACAGATCAAGCAGTAGAAAACGAAATGAAAAAACTCCAACTACAAAGGGTAGTAGAATGTATACCTGCGAAATACGGAATGTTTTGGAAATATATAACATAAGCTGTCTCATATATCGAGGCAGCTTATTTTTGTGGAAAATAAAGAGAAAACTGAAAAAGGCCCCGCCGGGATAAGCAGGACCTCTCTCTATTCATACGAACAAAGGGGATGGGAGAAATTTTTCACGGTCAAACAAAGGGGTATATGTTTGCTTGTGATCAACTTCACACTCATACTATAACAGATATCCCATGAACATTTCAAGTGTTTGTTAGATCTTTCACATTTTCGTCAAATTTTTAGAATAATATTTTAAATTAATCATACACTATATAAATACCATTTTTCAAAGGAGATTATTATGAATCCAAAAAAAATCATCTTATTTTCCTGCTTAATATTTACTGCTCTAGTCATACATATCCTTGCTTTAATCAATACTTTCCCATTATTTCTATCTATTCCCATTTTATTTTTAGCTGTTTTTATTTTTTTACTCTCACTAAATGATAAAAATCGCTTTAAAGGTTTTTAATTTTTTCACTATCTTGATATATTTAAAATTACCATTTATTTATAACAAAACTCAAATCAATAAATTAACTATTACTTTTATTCACAATCTCCCCTATTCCAAATGAAAACTCCGCCTAACATAACAGTTAAGCGGAGTTCTATTCATTCCCCTATAATAAGCTTTCCATTTCATTTAATTTTTCTTCAAATACAGTTAAAGCTTCTTGAATTGGATCAGCTTTCGTCATATCTACTCCAGCTTTCTTAAGCACTTCAATTGGATAATCAGAGCTTCCAGCTTTCAAGAATTCAATATAACGATCAACAGCTGGTTGCCCTTCTTCTAGAATGCCTTTACTTAACGCTGTAGCTGCGCTAAATCCAGTTGCATATTGGTAGACATAGAAGTTGTAGTAGAAATGTGGTATTCTCGCCCATTCTCTACCGATTTCTTTATCAATATGAATATTGTCACCAAAGTATTTCTTATTAAGGTTATAATATTCTTCTGTTAACGACTCCGCTGTTAATGCTTCACCATTTTGCACCTTCATATGAATGCTTTGCTCAAATTCAGCAAACATCGTTTGACGGAATACCGTACCACGGAAACCTTCTAAATAATGATTCAATAAATACAAACGTTTCTTTTTATCTTTAATTGTTTTTAACAAGTAATCATTAAGCAAATTTTCATTACATGTAGAAGCTACCTCTGCAACAAAAATAGAATAATCCCCATACGTATTCGGCTGTGTATTTCTCGTATAGTAACTATGCACAGAGTGACCAAACTCATGGGCAAGTGTGAATAGGTTATTCACATTATCCTGCCAGTTCATTAGAATATATGGATTAGTACCATATGCACCTGAAGAGTAAGCACCGCTTCGTTTACCTTTATTCTCATGAATATCTACCCAACGATTCTCAAAGCCTTCTGTAAGAACTCGATTATAATCTTCACCCAGTGGTGCTAATCCTTTTAAAATATAGTCCTTTGCTTCATCATATGACACTTCCATCTTTACTTCTTTCACCAGTGGTGTAAATAAGTCATACATATGAAGTTCATCAACACCTAATACTTTCTTGCGTAAGTCAATATAACGATGCACTAAATGCAAATTATCATTAACTGTGTTTACTAAGTTATCATACACTGTTTCAGGTATATTATTGGCACTGAGTGCTGCTTGTCTAGCAGAATCATATTTGCGAACTTCTGCATTAAATTGCTGTTGCTTCACGTTACCTGCTAATGTGCTTGCAAAAGTATTTAAATATTTACCATACGTTTCATAAACTGCTTCAAATGCATCTTTTCTGACACGTTGATCTGTACTCTCTAAAAATGTAATGTATCGACCATGTGTTACTTGTACCTCTTCTCCGTTCTCATCCTTAATGCAAGGAAATTCAAGATCAGCATTATTTAACATCCCAAATGTATTGCTAGAAGCATTTAATACTTCAGAAGCTTTAGCTAGAAGTTCTTCTTCACTTGCGGATAACACATGAGGTCTTTGTAAATTAATATCCTCAATATAATGTGTATATAGTTTTAAATCCTGACTTTCTTGTAAGAAATTAGTAAGCTTTGACTCATCGATGCTTAAAATCTCTGGAACGATAAAAGAAAACGCACTTGCACTTTGTGAATACAAAGTTTTCGCACGATCGTCCATTCCTTGATAATGCGAGTTTGTAGTATCTTGGTCATATCTCATATGTGAATATGTATATAGCTTACCTAAACGTTCAAATACTTCATCTTGAAATTGAAGTGCTTTATATAATTGGTCAGCACTCTCTCCAAGCACTCCTTGAAATGAACTAGCTTTTCCAAGTTCTTCTTTCACGCTTTTAAACTCTTGTTCCCAATCAGCATCAGTTGCAAATATATCTTCCAATCTCCATGTATCTTCAACCTTAATTTCTGAACGAGCAGGTAATGCTTTTGGTTTATTTGTTTGTGCCATAACTAATCCTCCGTTTCAAAATAATATTACATCCATTCCATTAGGATACAGAATAATTATACTATTAATTCTGTATCCTAATTTAAAATCCTGCTTATCTTTTCATGAGTTCATCATAGATATATGATACTTTTCTGTAGAAAACTCGTTCTTGATTTGGCTCTTCTGGATTAAAGTTTTCTACTAAACGATTTAATATATACCTCCCCTTCTCTATTCGTTTTAACACACCTAATTTTTCAAGCATGAGTACATAATGTTCAACGGGTAGAAATGGATTGATAGTAGAATGAAATGGTGTAATACGAAGGATAATATTTTTTTCTTTCAAACAATGAATAAGAGCTTCTTTCCACTCTTGTAGATTTATATAGTCACCTGGCGCCTTGTCTTTTAAAACACGTTCAAACATCCAGAATTGCCACTGTATTGCATTTGTTTCATACAAATGACCATAAGGTACAGGAATACCTATTTCATGCGGAAATGTCGCTGGATAGATGCGAGCCGCATACATAGCGTGATAAAGAACAGGAGAAAAGGTTGCATATTGAGAGGCATTTAACCTCCATCTTTGTTTAGCAATGATCCAATCGTGATAAAAGAATGTAGCGATGACGGGAGTTTTGATTAATTGAGGAAACAATAAATACTTCATTTGAAATAAATGTGGTTTCGACAAAGTTAAGCGAGAAGAAAAAGGTGTAAGTTGTGATAATATAATCATTTGATGCAACGAGGGGGAATAGAAGAATAACTTAGGCACTAATAGGCTGCCTGATGAGGCATACCAATGAAAAGACGAAATTGTATAAGTATTATGCCTTTTCCTCTTCAAAAAAGACTTACTCAAAATCCACAAAGGTATAATTCCATATTGTATATACATTTGTGTACGCTTCATAATATCATCCAATGAAATGGAAGAACATTGAAATTCAATGGCATACTTGATATTCTCAACCTCAACATATAAATCTGCTCTTTGCTGAAAGTCAGGAAAATATTTCTCCAACTCTACAGAATATCCTTGATCTTTAATCCATTCATATAATTGTTTTTTCCCTTGTAAATGCTCAAGTGATTCTCCTTCTGATGCATATTGACAAGACTCATGTACAGCATGTGCAAAATGAGGAATTTTTATCCTTCCTGCCTTCATGTTCACTCTCTTATTACAACATGGACAATAATACGCTTCGGTACGATAATCTTCTATTTCATTTCTAGTTAACGACAATAATGAAATAATTGATCCATCTTTAGATTTTGCTACTAACATCATATATCCTCCTTCCATTTGAGTACATTCGACATCTTTTTACAGAATCCCTTTTTCTCTTTCAAATTCATAAGGTAAGAGAGTGTCCAATAAAGTAATGGTGTTTTAGATTTTTACATGTACGTGAAAGTCATTATTCCTACTTTATAGGGAAACACATGCATTTCATCTCTTTCAAAAGCGCCAATTATAGGCATTTTCAAGATACTCAGCAAGCATAACANNCGAAAAGTGATTGAAAATTACTTTTCGGACAGCCCTCTTCCAATATAAAACTATAATAATGGAGAAAGTAAGCGACAAGTCGACTCCATAATTCGATTACCAAAATGTCTCTTTCTAAATGAATCTTCATGTAAAGCTTGTGATTGTTCTATATCTCCTAGAAAATCATTCACTAATTTGTTCGTGCTACCTGTTTTATATAAGAACGCATTCACTTCAAAATTTAAATGAAAGCTTCTCATATCCATATTCGCTGTCCCAATCGAAGCTAGTTCTCGATCTACGATCACTATTTTACTGTGCATGAAGCCTTGTTTATACTCATAAATTTTCACCCCAACTTCGAGTAAATCAGGAAAATACGAACGGGAAGCATACCATACAATTCGCTTATCAGGGTTTTTAGGTACTAAAATGCGGACGTCAATTCCACTTAAGGCTGCCACTTTAATAGCTTGAAAAATATCCTCATCTGGAATAAAGTATGGTGAAGCAATCCAAACGGATTCCTTCGCCGAAGAAATCATGCTAAAGAAAATATTTTTAATAACACTATATTCATTATCTGGACCACCGGCAATCATTTGTACACCACCATGTTGATGTACAATGGGTATACTCGGGGATAAATATTCATCTGTCAGGAAGCTTTTATTTGTACTATAATACCAATCTTGAAGAAATATTAGCTGCAACGTGCGAACTGCCTCTCCTTCAGCTAGAAGATGCGTATCACGCCAGAAACCAAAATTTTCATCTCTTCCTAAATACTCATCACCAATATTTAAACCACCCACAAATCCAACATTACCATCAACCACAATGATTTTCCTATGGTTACGGAAGTTTGCTTTATTCGTTAGAAAAGGTAAAGAAACAGGGCCGAATGCAGCTACTTCAACACCTCCATCACGTAAATCTTTAATATACTCTTTCGACAACGTCCATGAGCCCACAGCATCATATAAGAAACGAACTTTAACCCCTTGCTTTGCACGTTCAATTAGCACATTCTTTATTTCATTACTAATATGATCATCACGAACAATATAATATTCTAAATGAATATGATGCTTTGCTTGTTTCAATTTTTGCAATATATGCGAGAATGTTTCTTCTCCATTCGTTAATACCTTTGTTTTTGTAGCGAAAGAAATAGGGCTGTTCCCTATTCTTTGTGCGAGTGAAATTAGTTTCCTTTGATGATCTCCCATAACTTTAAGTCGTTTTTCACTGACATCTGGTTCCCCTTCGATTTTCAAAAAAGCTTGCTTGTCCAAAAAATATTTCTTCCGATATATTCTTTCTTTTCGATAATTGAGCCCAAATAGAAAGTAAAAAATAAATCCGAACAACGGAAAAGCAGCTATCACTACTAACCAAGTTAACGTTTGTGTTGGATGACGGTTTTCCAAAAATATAACAATACCGATCACAATAGCCGCGATAGTTAAAACAATACTTATAACACTAAAAAAATTACCATTTATTCGGTCTTTAAATAAATACCATAGACCAGCAAACAGACAGATAAATATACCTAGCCTGACCGTATTCTTCATAGAATCTCCCTTCACTCTTTTACAATGATGTTTTTTATTTGTACATACCCTATGTTTACGTATGAAAAGCCATATGGTTCGACATTTTTATACTATATATTATAAAAAACTAAGTTAATTTGCTAATGTATGAATGACCAATTTTATGTTTCGCATACATCAAGCCTACTTTTGATATTTAGAGAACAAAAAAACTCACTGTTCGCCAACAGTGAGCACATGTAGTAATTCTTAAGATCATTAAGAGAAATATTTATTAATTGTTTTAAATACATCTTCGGCGATAATTTCTTTACCATACTCTTGGATGCGATGAATTGTTAAAGAAGATTCAACACCGTATTCTAACAAGATGCTTAATGTATTATCAATAAAGCCCTCATCCATTTCTTCTTCTTCAAATTCAACGTACAAATAGTATTTATTTTCAAATGAGTATAAAGAAGATTTAAATCCTTCTAACCCATCTCTCTTACTTAGAGAAATAACATCTTCGAAATCCTGGAATCGAATCATACATTCTAACACGTCTAGATCATATTCCGTAGCTTCATCTTCATTGTTTTCCGGTTTCACTTGGAAGTGCTGGTCAAGGAGTGATTCAATTCTTTCATCTACTGGTAATTCTTTCACTTTATCGTCAGCAATCGGAATTTCTAAATTGCTACCATCTTTCGTGAACTGTGCTTTCGTGACCATTATTTCTAAGCCTTTATCTAAAGCTTGCACTTGAATCCAAAGTGGACCTTCGATTGCGAATTCTTCTTCATGATGAATTTCATCCATCATTTCCCAAAATAATTCTTCACTTCGATCACGATTATACCAAATTTCATCACGATCGAATCCTCTTTCCTCAATGTCTACATATGAAATGTAAAACTTGACTGTATGTTCATTAATTCGTTCTATTTCCATAAAAAACCCCTCTCCCTTCTATCATAATTATAGTGTGAAGGGAATTACCCCCAAAAAAGTGAGTCGAGTCGTACAATCATTTTGCCCTTGTTCTTTAAATCATAATCCTACTGCTATTTTATGATAAAAATGATAAGAAGGAAAACAAAATGCAGTATATTTGTAAAAACAAACTTTCGCCTAAAAGATTGCTCTAATTTTACATAATATTTTAGCTTTAATCAAGGTTCGGAATCCATTACCATGACCAGCAATTTTTATAGTCCATTTAGACATACAAACTTCCTACATTCACGATATATCCATCAAAAAACAAATCAAACAATAAGCACTAAAATTTGTTGATTAATAAATGTGAATGCATTATTGTTTGTTTTTTTCACATATCATGATATTATATGTGAACAATCAAATAATTACTTTCTTATCGGTAGTAATTATTCATGTTTAAGCAGACTAATTCGACATACAATATAAAACTCCTCTATAAGTGTTCAAACACGATCTATCTTTGCAAAATAAAAAAAAACCTCGACTATATTAAGTCAAGGAAAATAATCAAATTAATTTACCATACGTTGAGCTTCACGAAGCTGGAATGTACGTACTTTTCTTGGAAGGAAACGACGAATCTCGTCCTCATTGTAGCCAACTTGCAATCTTTTCTCATCTAGAATAATAGGTCTTCTTAATAGACCAGGGTTCTCTTTAATAAGACGATACAATTTTTGTAATGGCAATGTTTCTAAGTTCACATTCAATTTTTGAAACGTCTTAGATCTTGTGGAAATGATTTCATCAGTTCCATCTTCTGTCATTCGCAGAATTTCTTTTATTTCTTCAATAGAAAGAGACTCTGAGAAAATGTTTCTTTCAACATAAGGTATGCTATGTTCTTCTAGCCAAGCTTTCGCTTTTCGACAAGATGTACAGCTTGGTGATGTATATAAAGTTACCATAACTATTCACACTCCCCTTTTTATAGAACCCCATGATCTATGATTGGGAAAACTTTTTCCTTTTATGAACAACACACACTAAATTAAAATAACTTTAAATAAAGAATGTCTACTGTCAATTATACATTATATTTTCATAAAATGAACACCTTTTTTAAAAAATATTAAAATATTAAAAAAAGCTTTAATCCAACGTTTAATCAACAGAATGTGGTGATCATACCAATAATCAATCTTTCTAACTAGACTTAAAATTAATAACAATAAAGACAACACATTCTCATTTATCACAGTTTATTCATATTTTAATATAATTTTACTCTTACCTTCCTATTAAGTAAATACCCTATTTCACCATATATAAACTCATCAACTTTTTCATTTTATAAATAATTTTAAGTTTACCGATAATAACTTCGAGTTTTTTCTTGAGAATTTTGACAATATTTGTCGAACACCTTTATTATTATAACCTAACACAACTAAATTTCCAGAAAATTCTTTCCATTGCATATACATTCTTTTATAATAGAAGAGAAATGGAATGTTTCAAAAGGAGGCAGACTTATGATTGGATATTTCATGGACTTTCTTATTGTTGCCATACTTGTTGTAGGTTTCACCGCTTTAAACGGTGTAATCGGAAACACCATCGGAGAAAAACTATTTAGAGGAAAAAAGAAAGACGTACATGTAGATGCTTCACTTCGCACGCAAACAGGTTGGAATCAAGTTGGCGGGAAATAAAAATGATTTTCAAACTGAATTCAGACATTGAAAAAGCTCCCTCGTTCAGGGAGCTTTTTGTTATTACTTTTGTTGTTCTTGGTATTGCTTGAATTCTTTCTCTGAACATAATACAAAGTGTCCAGGCTTTACTTCACGCATTTTCACTTCTTCACCTTCGCTATATTGATGAACAGAAGGATCATAAGGCGTACGTTTTCTTTTACGCTCGCTAATTGGATCTGGTAGTGGGATGGCTGATAGCAATGATTTAGTATAAGGATGTAGAGGATTATTGTAAAGCTCTTCACTTGTTGTAATCTCAACTAATTTACCAAAATACATAACACCAATACGATCACTAATATATTTAACCATCGATAAATCATGAGCAATAAATAAATAGGTTAAGCCTTTTTCTTTTTGCAATTGTTTCAATAAGTTTACTACTTGCGCTTGAATAGATACGTCTAGAGCTGAAATCGGTTCATCTGCAATGATGAAATCTGGTTGCACAGCAAGTGCGCGTGCGATTCCAATACGTTGACGCTGACCACCAGAGAATTCATGTGGATAACGATTCGCATGTTCACGATTTAAACCAACTGTTTCTAATAGCTTGTACACTTGATTCTTTCGATCTTCTTTTGACGATGCTAAGCCGTGAATATCAATTCCCTCAGCAATGATATCACTTACTTTCATACGCGGATTTAACGAAGCGTATGGATCTTGGAAAATCATTTGCATTTTACGGTTTAAATTCTTCATTTCAGCTTTTGTTTTCTTACCATGAACATTTTCTCCACGGAACAACACTTTACCATCTGTCGCTTCGTATAAACGAATGATCGTTCTTCCTGTTGTTGATTTACCACAACCTGATTCTCCAACCAATCCAAGCGTTTCACCTTCATAAATAAAGAATGAAATATCGTCTACAGCCTTGACTACATTTTGCTTACCTGAGTTAAAATATTGTTTTAAATTATTGACTTCTAATAAAATCTCTTTCTGTGCCATATTATCGACCTCCGTTAAGAGAAAGGAAATACTCTTTTCTTTTTAATACTGCTTCTGGCGGCTCTACTTTTGGTGCATCTGGATGAAGTAGCCACGTTGCAGCATAATGCGTGTCAGAAACCTTAAACATTGGAGGTTGTTCTTCTAAATCAATTTGCATTGCATATTCATTACGCGGTGCAAATGCATCTCCCTTAGGAGGGTGCAATAAATCAGGAGGTGTTCCTGGAATAGCATACAGTTCTTGATCCTTTGTATCCAAATCAGGCATTGAACTAATCAATCCCCAAGTATATGGATGCTGAGGATTATAGAATATTTCATCAACCGTTCCAATCTCTACGATTTTACCAGCATACATAACAGCAACACGATCGGCAACATTCGCCACTACACCCAAATCATGTGTAATGAAAATAATCGACGTATCTACTTTCTTTTGAATCTCTTTCATCAATTCTAGTATTTGTGCTTGAATCGTTACATCAAGTGCCGTAGTAGGTTCATCAGCGATTAGAATTTTCGGATTACACGCAAGAGCAATGGCAATTACAACACGTTGTCTCATACCGCCTGAGAATTGGTGTGGGTATTGCTCAAAGCGCTCTTCTGGTCTAGGAATACCAACCAGTTTTAGCAACTCAATCGTTCTCTGTTTCGCATCTGCTTTAGATACTTTATGGTGTTTCAATATCGGTTCCATGATTTGTTTGCCGATTTTCATTGTTGGATTTAATGAAGTCATAGGATCTTGGAAAATCATTGAAATGTCTTTCCCGCGAATCTTCTGCATTTCACGTTCGCTTAGTTTCGTAAGATCTTTGTCGTGAAAAAAGATTTCTCCTTGCTTAATTTCAGAATTCCCTGGAGGAAGTAATCTCATGATTGTTTTTGTTGTAACAGACTTTCCAGAACCTGATTCGCCAACAATTGCTAGTGTTTCACCTTTATATAAATCGAAGTTAGCACCTCGAATAGCTTTCACTTCACCATTGAAAGTATGAAACGAAATATTTAAATCTTTAACTTGCAATATTTTTTCCATTATTCTCACCTACCTTAATCACGCATTTTTGGATCTAATGCATCACGAAGTCCATCTGCCATCAAGTTGAAACAAATCATAATTGTACTGATTGTTACAGCAGGGAAAATTAACATATGAGGATATGTTAATAACGATTTGAATCCTTCATCAATCAATGTACCAAGAGAAGCTGCTGGAGCTTGTAAACCAAGTCCGATGAAGCTTAAGAACGCTTCGAAGAATATCGCACTAGGAATGGTAAACATCGTATTAATAATGATGACACCAGCCAAGTTCGGTACAAGATGCTTAAAGATAATCTTAGCATTAGAGTTTCCTAGTGTTCTAGAAGCAAGAACAAATTCTTGTTCTTTCAATTTTAATGTTTGTGCACGTACAACCCTGGCCATACTAACCCAACCGGTAATAGAAAGAGCAATAGTAATGGAAATTATACCAGGTTCTAATACGAGAATCATAAGAACTACAATTACTAAGTTCGGAATTCCCATTAAGACTTCTGTTATACGTTGCATAATATTATCAAGTCGCCCACCGAAGTAACCTGAGACTGCCCCGTATGCAACACCAACAACCATATCAATGAATGCTGCTAATAGAGCGATATAAAGAGAGATTTGCGTACCTTTCCAAAGACGAGTAAAGATATCTCTTCCTAGTCCATCTGTTCCAAACCAGTAGTACGTATCTTCATCAACTTTCTTCATTTCATACATATCTATTTCTTTACCAGCTTTATTCACCATTTTACCGTCAAATGGTAACCACTCCACATTTTCTAAAACAGGAATTTTAGGTGGTAAATTTGCTTGTTTTACATTTTGCGTATCTGCTTCTTTTCCACTAATTAGAGGTCCAAGAAAGGCCATGATTATAATTAGTCCAATAAGGAAAATACTAACAACCGCACCTTTATTCTTACGTAAACGCAACCAAGCATCCTGCCAAAAGTTCAAACTTGGCTTAACGATTTCTTCATGCTTTGAAGAATCCATAATGGCAGGTTGAAATTTTTCAGTTGGTATTTTTTGTTCAGCATTTGCCATTATTTCTTTCCTCCCGCAAGTCTAATTCTTGGATCAATAAATCCGTAAAGGATATCAACAATTAAAACAACAACAACAAATAATGCTGCAAACAATATAGTTGTACCCATAATTACTTGATAGTCATTTACCTGAATGGCTTTAACGAACTGTTCACCAATTCCTGGTACTGCGAAGATTTTTTCGATAACTAGTGAACCTGTCATTAATGAAACTGTTAAAGGCCCTAATACTGTTACTACAGGAATTAGCGCATTTCTTAAAGCATGCTTTACAGCTACTTCAAAGCCACTAGCTCCTTTTGCTTTAGCAAGTGTAATATAATCTGAACCTAAAACCTCAATCATTTCTGTTCTCATAAATCGAGCCGCAATAGAAATCGGGAATATAGACAATGCGATCGTTGGTAAGATTGTATACTCAAATCCTTTCCAGAACATAACAGGTAGCCAACCTAATTTTACACCGACAATGTATTGCAGTAGCCCAGCAAATACGAAACTTGGTACCGATTTACCTAAAACAGCTATAAAGGTAGATCCATAATCAATCCATGTATTTTGCTTTAAAGCCCCAATGAGTCCAAGCGCAATCCCTACAATCGTCCCTAAGAACATTGCTTGAAAGCCTAATTGTGCAGACGGGCCAATTAAATCACCGATAATTTGTGTGACCGGAGTATCATTGTATTGGAAGGAAGTTCCTAAATCACCCTGAAGAATGTTTCCAATATATTTCACATATTGAACTGGAACTGGATCATTTAAACCATATTTCTCATTCATGATCTCAATTTGAGCCTCAGAGAGCTTATTGACATTCTTGTAAGGTGCACCAGGAATGATTTTCATGAGGAAAAACGTAAGAGAAGCTATTAGAAATAGTGTTAATAGCATATAAAAAACACGCTGCGCTATATATTTACCCACCAGTTACACCTCCTAATTTTTTATTTCAACATAATTCGACAATTTATAATAGGTAAAAAGAGAGTATATAAGAATATACTCCCTTTTATGGACATGACATAAGTTAGTTATGCATGAACCTGTAAAAGATTATTCTGTAATTTTAATATATTGATAGCTATATTCAGGTCCCACTTTATGATAAGTAAATCCTTGAACATTTTCGTTAACTAATAAGTTAGAAGCACGTTGATATAATGGCGCAATCGCTGAATCTTCTTCTAATAATATTTTTTCAGCTTTTTGTAACGCAGTCCATCTTGCAGCTGGGTCAGCTGTATTATTTGCCTCTTCGATTAACTTATCGTATTCAGGGTTTGAATAGCTCATTCTGTTGTTTCCACCATTTGTTACCCATAGATCAGAGAATGAAATCGGATCTAAATAGTCTGGTCCCCAACCTGCTATTTGCATATCGTAATTTTGTTTAGAATCACGATCTAAACGTACAGCGAAAGGAACACTTTCAATTTTAACAGTTAAACCTTTAAGGTTTTTCTCTAATTGATCTTTTATATACTCACCTTGTTTCTTCGCACTTTCAGTATCATCACTTAGGTAGCTAAGTTCAACTTTATCAACTTTAAGTTCTTTTAAACCTTTTTCCCAATATTCTTGGGCTTTCTTAACATCATATTTCATTAAATCTCCGTTACCATCACGGAAGTCTTTTCCATTTTCATCTTTAACGAATTCTTTCGGTACAGCGTAGTAAGCTGGAATTGATCCATTATTTAATACGTCAGTAGTTAAGTCTTCTTTGTTGATAGCTAGTCCAATAGCTTTACGAATATTTTCATTCGCTAATGCTGGATTGTCTTTTTGGTTTAATTTTAACCACCAAACAGTTGGCTCTAACCAACTTACCATACGCTTATCACCATCATATTGCGGTACGATGTCAGACGATAATTTAGGTGTAATATCAACTTCACCAGCTTCAAATGCGTTAACTGATGCTTGCGGATCTTTAGATACATTAAATGTTACTTTTGTTAAATGAACATTTTCTGCGTCACGGTAGTTTTCGTTCTTCTCATACACCCACTCAGTTGCAGTAGGACCGTTCCATTTCGCTAACTTGAATGGACCGTTTGAAAGATGTGTTTCTGCAGTTGTACCATATTTGCTGCCTTGTGCTTCAACAAACTTTTGATTTAATGGATAGAAAGTTGGGAAAGCCATTAAACCTTTGAAGAAATCCACAGTCATTGGCTTTTCAGTTTGAATAACTAATGTAGTATCATCAGGAGCTTTAATACCTAAAGAAGTTAAATCATATTCTGTTTTAGCTGCCCCTGCAGCAGTGATTTCTTTTGCACCTTTAATTTTACCGTCCATCATGTATGGACCATAAAGTGATGCATTCTTTGGATCAATAGTTTGTTGCCATGCATAAACGAAATCTTTAGCAGTTAAAGCATCACCATTGTTCCATTTAAGGCCACTTTTGATTTTCACTGTAAATTCAGTACTTTCTGCATTCACTTCAGGTTCCCCTTCAGCAATCGCATTAACTAATACACCCTTTTGGTCTTGACGGTACAAACCTTCTTGAGTGTTGTTCATAGTTGTTATTGATACTGTATCCTCAACTTTGATACTGTTCATCGTTGGAATTGTAGCAGATTCTAATACTGTTAGCTCCTGCTTTGCAGCTAATTTATCGCCACTTTTCTTGTCTCCATCTTTTGATTCTTCTTTATCGCCACATGCCGCTAAAAACATGCTTAGAACTAAAGTTAGAACTAAAAGCAGAGAAAATTTAGACTTTTTCAAATTAACACACTCCTTTATCTATACGTTTATATGTTCAAAATTTATTATACAATTTTTCGACAATTTGTAAATTGGGTTTTTTAAAAACTTTATTAAAATAAAGAAAAATTTCGCTTTTTCGCCTCAAATGAGTAAAAAGACCTATAAAATTTTAACGTTTCATCAGGGCAAAGTGTTAAATTTGTAACGCAAAAAAGGATTTATATACTTTTTTAT
>NZ_JBALMO010000065.1:0-10063 GCF_036963345.1 Bacillus sp. JJ722 | reverse complement strand
ATCGGAAAAATTTTGATAATTTAACTTGAGAAAAATTACTATTTTCAGATACGGACATTTTAAATATTCGAAAAAATTTAATTACAAAAAATCTTACTTCTCTTTCCATACGATTTTTTGCTATACTAAACCTTATACCTAAAATGAAAAAGAGGGCTACTCATGATTGAAAAATTAAAAAATAACCTACTTATCATTATCATAATAGCGACTATTTGCTTTTCCATTTTACTTTCATTTATTGTTTATGAACAAATATCATTATTACATTTCATTAATATAAGCTTTTACTTTTCAAGTGCTTATATAGGTTTAGGTTTATTAATATTAATAGTTGACCGAGGTTTCTTCGATGGCATCTCTTACAGCTTCCGTAAGATGTTTTTAAAATCTCATCCTCAGCATGCTGATGAAGAACACGAATTAGTACCTCTTTCACAATTAATAAACGTCCCCTATTCGCAATTATTAACAAGTGGTTTAGCCCTTCTAGTCATCATGTTAGTTGGATTATTCTTTTATTATCAATAATCTTGAATTTTTACAGTTCAATGTGAAATAATGATTTGAATGAGGTTTTATATTACGAGGAGTGAGATAAATGAAAACAATTTTCTCCGGCATACAGCCTTCTGGCTTATTAACGCTCGGAAATTACATTGGGGCTATGAGTCAGTTTGTAGAACTTCAACATGAATACAACTGCTATTTCTGTATCGTCGATCAACACGCTATCACAGTTCCACAAGAACGCTTACAGTTACGAAAAAATATTAAAAGCTTAGCTGCTTTATATATTGCTGCTGGAATCGATCCAAACAAAGCTACAATCTTCATTCAATCTGAAGTACCTGCACATGTACAAGCAGGATGGATGATGACTTGTACTTCATATATTGGTGAATTAGAACGAATGACACAATTTAAGGACAAGTCTTCAGGTAAAGAAGCTGTTTCAGCTGGATTGCTTACATATCCTCCATTAATGGCTGCAGACATTCTTCTTTACAATACAGATATCGTTCCTGTTGGTGATGACCAGAAACAACATATGGAATTAACGCGTGATTTAGCAGAGCGCTTTAATAAGAAATACAGTGAAGTCTTTACGATTCCTGAAATTCGAACTCCAAAAATCGGCGCACGTATCATGAGTCTACAAGACCCTATGAAGAAGATGAGTAAATCTGATCCAAACCCAAAAGGCTTTATCGCCTTATTGGATGAACCTAAAGTAATCGAAAAGAAAATCAAAAGTGCCGTAACAGATTCTGATGGCATCGTGAAATACGACGTTCAAAACAAACCTGGTATTTCGAACTTGATGTCGATTTATTCTATTCTTGGAAACATTTCTGTTGAAGAAATCGAACAAAAATATGAAGGTAAAGGCTACGGTGACTTTAAAGCAGACTTAGCGCAAGTGGTCGTGAATGCTTTAAAACCTATCCAAGACAAATACAATGAATTAATCAATTCGAAAGAGTTAGATGATATTCTTGATGATGGTGCAGAGAAAGCGAACAAAACCGCAAATAAAATGCTTCGTAAAATGAATAACGCTATGGGCCTAGGCCGAAAAAGATAATAAGAAAAGCGGAAGCGCTCTGTTAACCCCGTATAGTTTGGAGCCCTCTGACTGAGATAAAGGAAAAACGACTCGCATGCAAGCGAGTCATTTTTCAAGCTTCATCGTAGGAAGGTTGGCGAAATCCACTAGGAGCTGAGCGCTGGAGCTAGACACCATAAAAAAATCGTCTCATATGAGGCGATTTTTTTATGAACATTATTCAAATGTTTGTGACCTTTTTGACTTTGTATTATAGGAGTGGTACTCACTTGTAGAATTTCTCCGTCTAAATATATATAGTTGTATTCTATATTAGGTTCATCAGCAAATATGACGACACATTTATAAGCATATCCGATATATCCATTCCCTTCAGGAACCTTCAAAGATAATATTTCGTCTTCTTTGTATCTCTTTAATAAATGTTCACGTGTTTTCGTTTCTAATCCCTTTACTATATACATTACATCTAATTCAATCGGCTCTAAATGTTTAAAGTGGGCAATATCTTCTTCTATCGGATTCATATCTGCTTGATCAATCTCACCATTTACCTCTCGATATATATACGCTTTATCAGGTTCATCCTTAAATGTAACATGAGCAGCAAAAGGTGAAATATTATATCCTTTATTGGTTGAAATTGCTTCAATTATTATAATTTCGTCTTCCTTATATGTCAGCAGTAGATACTCTTTCGTTCGGCTTACAATCTCTTTTTTTCTAATATATTTTGAAAAGAGTTAAACAAGAATACACCCATTAAAACAATAGTAATGATACCGAGCAAACTAAAAAATATAGCTATTACTTTAGCAAAAGGACTAATTGGAATTTTTTCTTTCATTAGTAACTCCTCCCCCTACAAAAACTTTCTACAATAGGACAGAAAAACCTTTTTACATTCATAATAAATAGCAGTGAACGAAGCGATACTCTCACTTCATCCACTGCTTGATACTTCGTTTATAAAACTCTTAGTGTTATAGCATTGATGGTCGATCTCCTACCTCAATTTCCCATAGCTTTTCAAAGAATGGTTGTCCTTTAATAATGCGTTCACACAATAATTCATGCTTTCCTGTCCAGCCACTTTTTGTTTCTTCAAAAAGCTCTTCCCAAGCATCTTCAAAATCTAGATTTTGAATATATGAATATTTATCCGGAGACCATTCTGTATACCAATAGCGAATTTCTGCGGTGTTTTTCGATGTATGTAATTGATCTAATGCCATGAATAACAACTGTTTCAATTGTCTTTCTTTACGTGTTAGTCCTTGCATTGTTGTCGGTTCAGGTGAAAGAATATGGTAACCCTTGTTGTTTTCATTACTTACGACATCATATTCTTTTTCTGGTGCATTCTTAATCATGTCAAACACTAGTTGCTCTTGTCTTGGAATTAGCCTACTTTTACGAATTGGAATTTGATAGCCCATCGTATCAATTGCCATAATTCCTTTTCCGTCTGACATTACAAAGCAATATTCTAGTTGTATTCTTTCGTGATTTTTTCTACAAAAAGCTTTTTGATAAATTTCTTGCATTAAGTCTTGTGGCAAATCACTTAAATTATTTTCAATGAAGTCAAATAGCGCAGAAGAAACCTTTAATAAAGGAACTTGGTCAAGAAGCTCGATCCCATCTTCTTTTCTCCACTCATGAAAGTGACAAATATTATAACCGTTTTCTTCACCTTCAAACCAATTTACCCATACATCATGGAGATATAACATGTTTTACCCCTCACTTATTGGAAACTATTTGTCAATAAGTATAGTCAGTAGTCAAAAAAAATATTCATAATACTATTTATTCGATTTAGGATTAAAAGCGTCTTTCAAACCTTCTCCTATAAAATTAATACACAGTATTGTAATGGTAAGCATCATTGCTGGTGGCATCCAAATCCACCATTTGTTCGCAAGTACATCTGGACTTCGTGCTTCTTGCACCATATTTCCCCATGTCGGAATATTCATTGGTACACCAAACCCCAAATAACTTAGACCTGTTTCTGCTACAATCATCGTAGCAAGCAGTAAAGTTGCTTTCACAATAATCGTTGAAAAGATGTTTGGAAGTATATGTTTCATAATCACCTGAAGAGGTCCACAACCAATAGATATAGCTGACATCACATATTCATTTTCTTTTTCTGCCATTACTTTACTACGAACAACCCTTGCAGTCCCTGTCCAACTTAGCAAGCTAACAACCAAAATAAACGTACCAATTCCCGTATTTACAAATATCGATTTCACTACAATAACTAATACGATAAATGGAAAAACCATGACAAAATCAGTAAAACGCATTAACAAATAATCGACTATGCCTCCATAATAACCCGCAATCGCTCCGACGACCGTCCCTATAGTTACAGCAATTAATGTAATAGAAAATGCAATATTTAGTGAGGTATGACCAGCATGTAGAAGTCTCGGCCATACTTCCCGGCCTGATTGATCCGTTCCTAATATAAATTGTGAGGAAGGTGCTTGGCTGATTTGCTCCAAATGTATTTCTTCTGTGTCAGTCAGTGGCATTGATAGTGGCTCAGCAAATATACTGATTCCGACAATTAAGATAAAAATGACAAAACTACTCATCGCTATTGTATTTCTCGTAAATTTCTTTCTGGCAATAGTCCAAGGTGACTGCTTTATTCTCCGCTTATAATAAGCTTTAAATTCAGGAGAAGAATTCAGTTGCGGTATCATTGGTCTCATCCTTTTTCCCTCCTACCTTAAACGTATTCTCGGATCAACTAAACCATATAAAATATCCGCCAATAAATTACCTAGCAATGTCATGACTGTTAACATCATCGTTATTGCCATAACAACAGAGTAATCACGAGCATTTACAGACTCGATAAACAGCGATCCAATCCCGGGATACGTAAAGATGTATTCAATTACAACCGCTCCACCAAACAAACCTGCAATATCAAATCCTATTAACGTAACAATTGGAATAACGGAATTACGTAAAATATGCTTGTTATAAATATGAGATTCCTTCGTTCCTTTTGCTCGTGCTGTCCGCACATAATCTTGACGAGAATTTTCAATCATATCATTACGCAAAAATTGCGTATAAGAAGCCGTTGTCATAGCACCTAACACTAGTGCTGGCAAAATTGTATGCCTCAGCTTGTCTATCAAATAAGTTAACGTACCTTGAGTGTAATCCATGCTAATACTTCCACTTGCCGGAACCCATTGAAGCTTAATCGCAAACACATAGATAGCGAGTAAAGCTGCCACAAAACTAGGTATAGCTAACGCTAAATAGTTCCATAATGCGATGCCATAATCACCCAAACTATAAGGATTTCTTCCTGAATAACGCCCCATTAGAAAAGCCAAAACATACGTAATGAATAAGGAAACAATTCCTAACAAAATGGTGTTAGGTAGTCGTGATCCAATCAGCTCCATCACGTCCATTTTATAAACAAAAGAGTCACCAAAATCACCTTTGATTACGCCGCTAATCCAGCGTATATATTGCTCATAAATCGGATCATCCAAACCATATTTTTCTCTTGTTTCAGCAACATATTCAGGATCCGAGTTCAGATAGTCGATCTTGCCCGTAAGCGCATCACCTGGCATCAATTTCGCCAGTGTAAATACCACTACAGAAAGAAGAAAAAGAATAGGAATCATACCAATTATTCTTTGCAACATGAATTGAACCATATTTATTTCTCCTTACCCTTTCTTACTCACCACTAAGGTATAAATATCTATTCGTCTACTGTCCATTTCCATATATCAGTTGTAATAATGCCATAAGTCGCTAATGTAACGTTCTTCAAACGTTTATTGATAGCCCATGCACTATAATATTGATCTAGAAAAATCATCGGCAACTCTTCATTAATATGTTTCTGCCATTCATAATAGACTTGTTTACGATATTCTTTTACATCTTGATTAGGATCACTTGGGAATTGCAATCCTTTTGCAATTAATTCATCTGATTTTTCATTATCCCAACGCAAATAGTTCCAATAGCTATCAGAACTCCATAAACCTGTTGGATCAGGATCAACTGAAAGCCCCCAAGCACCTACATATACTTCGACGGAGGGATCGTCTTTTTCCACTGCACTATAGAATGTATTTAACTCTTTTAACCCGCCACCGTTTAATTCAACAAGAAGTCCAATCTTCTTCCAAGATTGAATTAAAAACTGGGCACGAACAATGGCAGTTTCTGAACCTGACATATGATCAAGCTTAATAACAAACCTTTTCCCATTCGGACTCTCGCGATAGCCATCTCCATCTAGATCTTTATAGCCTGCTTCATCTAATAGCTCTTTTGCCTTACTAATATCAAACTCGTACGCACTTATTTGTTCATCTGGTATTTTTGCCCAAGATACGGAAGGCATTGGTGTATTGAGTACTTGCCCTAAACCATTTTTCAAATGTTTAACATACGACTCCCGATCTAATGCATATGCCATGGCCTGACGTAATTTTTTATTCTTGAATTTTTTATTTGAAGATACCACTTTGTTCTTCTTCGCATCCCATTTCCCAAACTTAAACCCAATGTAAGCATAAGATAAAGCTGGCATAACGATAGAATTGATATTAGGTAAACGTTGAATAGATGACCATCGATCAGCGGGTGCTTCCATTAAATCAACCTCGCCATTCTCTAGCAGCCCTTGAGCGATTGTACCATCAACAATTTTATAAATGATTCGATCTAATCCCGGATTCCCTTGATGATATTCATCATTTCGAACAAGCTCTACACGTTCTCCCGGGATAATTCTTGCTACTTTATAAGCACCTGTACCAATAGGCATTTGCCTCACTTGCTTTGCATTTTCTAAGTCTTTTGATGATATATCACCATAATAATGCTTCGGCTCCGGATAGGACCATATATTAGACACGACATTATTCTTTGGTTCAGTTAATGTCACTTCTACTTTGTAGGGATTAATTAAATTGATTCCTTCAATGCTCGCTGCTCGTCTTTCTTTATATTCCCTCGCTCCTTCAATCATTGATACATGAGTGAAGCGACTACCGGGATATTCAGGGTCAGCAATTAAATACCAAGCATAGATTAAATCTTCAACTGTCATCTCCACGCCGTCATGCCATTTAATACCTTGCTTCAACATAATTGTTAACTTAGTATGGTCGCTTGATATTTTCCAATCTGCTAAATATGGCTCCGTTTCTAATGTATCAGGATTTACTTGGAATACACTTTCCGTTATGAATTGCAGTACATTAGCATCATCTTCACCTGTATAATACGCGTTTGAGAAAACACCTTTAAAAGGCTGTTGGTAGGCATACGTAATGGTTTTATCCAGTTCCTGCGGGATATTATTTTTTGATTTATCATTCGCAACATGCTTCGCACTACTACAAGCTGACACAAAAACAGCCAAACATAGCACAATAGCTACAATTTGCTTGTTCATCCTCTCCCCCCATTTTCATATAAGTGGCAAGCGACGAATTGACTCGGGCTCTTTTCCATTAGCTTCGGTTTACTTAGTGAGCATTGAAACATAGCATGTGGGCATCTTGGATGAAATGGACATCCTGATGGAGGATTACTTGGACTTGGGAGATCTCCCTTTAGAATAATCCGTGCATTACTTGATCGAGGATCTGGCTCTGGAATTGCCGATAGTAATGCTTGTGTGTACGGATGAAGAGGATTGTTATAAATAGTCGTTGAATCAGCTAGTTCGATAATGTTTCCTAAGTACATGACACCGATTCTGTGACTCATATGTTTAACAACACTCAAATCATGAGCAATAAACAAATAGGTAAGTTGATCTTCAACTTGTAATAATTTCAGTAAATTTAATATTTGTGATTGTACAGATACATCTAAGGCCGAGACAGGCTCATCCGCCACAATCAGCTTCGGCTTTAAAGCCAAGGCCCTAGCTATGCCGATTCTTTGCCGTTGCCCGCCTGAAAATTCATGAGCATATTTATAGTAAGCATCTTTCGGTAACCCTACTCGGTCAAGCAATTGTAAAACTTCTTTTCTCAACATTCGTTTATTTATCGTTTCATAGTTTCGAATCGGCTCAGATATTATATCACCCACCATATGTTTAGGATTAAGTGTGGCAAATGGGTCTTGAAACACCATTTGTAAATCTTTACGAATCTTTCGAAGATCTGAGCCATTTATACGGGTTATATCTGTTCCATCCAAAATAATCTGTCCATCTGTTGGTTCAATAAGACGCAATACTGATTTCCCTGTTGTAGATTTTCCACAACCAGATTCTCCAACTAACCCTAATGTTTCTCCTTTATTAATACTAAAAGATATCTCATCTACAGCTTTAATATAGTTAGAAGGTTGTCCGAATAATTGACCCTTTTTAGGATAATATTTTTTAAGATTACGGACTTCTAATAGAATACTAGACTTTTTACTTTCTATGAGATTCATTAGTTGTCACCTCTGACCGCGGTCCCTTTTCTTCATATAATAAGCAAGCTACTTCATGAGCTCGTTCAACTTTACTTAAAGTTGGTGTCATGGTTGTGCACATACTCAAAGCCTTTGGACAGCGTGAAGCGAATCGACAGCCTTGAAGTGGCATGTTTTGAAGGGAAGGTACAATACCTTTAATAGTTGGTAAAACTTCAACTTCTTTTGTTAGTGAAGGCATAGCATCTAGAAGCAATACGGTGTATGGGTGCTTTGGATTGTAGAATAATTGATCAACTGTTGCTCTTTCGACGATTTGCCCCCCATACATAACAACCACTTCATCACACATTTTCGCTACCACACCTAAATCATGTGTAATAAATAAAATCGACATTTTACTTTTGGTTTGTAAATCTTTTAATAATTGTAGAATTTGAGCTTGAACAGTTACATCCAGTGCTGTTGTAGGCTCGTCTGCTATAAGTAGCTTAGGTTTGCAAGCAATTGCAATAGCAATCATTACGCGTTGTCTCATCCCGCCTGATAGTTGATAAGGGTACTCTTTCATTACTTCTTCTGCTCTTGCAATACCTACTTTTTTTAACAATTGAATACAACGAGTCTCTAGATCTTTTTTAGAAACTTTCTCATGATTCATAAATACTTCTTTCATTTGATAACCAATAGTAAAAACGGGATTTAATGAAGTCATTGGCTCTTGAAAAATCATGGATATTTCTTTGCCACGAAGAGCATTCATTTCATTTTCTGAGAACCTTCTTAGATTTCTTCCTTCAAAAACAATATCTCCACTTTTAATTTTGCTATTGTCCTTCGGCAATAGCTGCATGATCGAAAGCGAAAGGACGCTTTTGCCACATCCCGATTCACCCACAATGCCAATAATAGTGTTAGACTTCACCTGCATAGATACTCCATTCACCGCATTGTAATATTCACTGTCAATGATAAATCCCGCTTCTAAATCTTTAATGTCTAATAAATGATTAGTTGAGGTGTGGTCATTCATACTATTACTCCTTGTCTTCCTTTTTCTTTTTAACCTCTCGATAGTTTTCAATAATGGCTTTAGGAGACAAACGAAATGATTCTTTCACAGAAAAAGGATTTGATTTCATATACGTGTCTACAAGATAGTAACCCATGCAATAACCAATCATAGGAGGATACTTTCCTTTTCCATACATGATTTGGTCATGCTTTTTATCTTTACGAGTAACAGTCAAATTCTCATCAAAATGGACATTCCAAAAACGATCCAAAAATTCAATAGAATATTGCTTTGTCCACGGTGCTAAATAGCTTTTTCCTTTAATCGATTGCACCGTATATTCCGCAAACCCTTCTAGTACGCATGAATCAGCAATAGTGTAGGTATCAATTTTCTTCTCTTGACTGCTCAAACGGCACACATGATGATATTCATGAATAAACAATGCTTCTCTATCATTCTTATTAGTCTTGGGTGATATAAAAAGAAATAGCTTATCCGTAAAAGCTAAGCCTGATTTATGATGACCTTTAGAAAAAAAACTCTGCTTTCGATGGGGAATAATAAAAATTGGAATATCTGCTCCATTCCACGCTTTTCTATACGAATTAAATAAACTACCAATATGTGACCATACATCTTCTTTAATTAAAGATTTCAAATCACTTTCAACTTTCGAACCACTTGTGTACATTCCAAAACCTTGAAGATATTTATAAATTTCCTCTTCAGTGATATCCCCAAAATATGAAGTGAGCTTACTGCATAATTTGAGCGGGCTATTATTATGTTCTTCCATCCATTCACGTGTATTTTCAACAGCCATCTCCTCACCTGCTCTTCTATTTAAATTATTTAGACATAAATGATTGCTACAGTATATGACGTAAAAAGTTATATCATGATTAGAAACGTTAAAAAAACAGGCAGTTGCGTTATTTTTCACACAAACATTCATTCATATCCTTCTGTTAAAAAGCACAGAAAAAAAGACCAACACTTATTGTGAGGGCACTGAAAAACTT
>NZ_JBALMO010000064.1:1387-15027 GCF_036963345.1 Bacillus sp. JJ722 | reverse complement strand
ATACGCATATCTTCACCTCAATTTATTGATTCCACTATAAAATGTTCCTTCCATTTTTTGATCCTCTTTACTTATGAACCATTAATTTTGAGAAACGTATATTTAAATTTCTTAACTTTCAAAAAATATAACATACGATTATCATAAATGTAAATATTTATAATAACATGAATATTCGCATTTAATTTTTAGGAACAGAAGAGAGGAGGGAGTATTTGGACAATAAAGAGTAAGGTATCAGAGTAAAAATGACACCGCTTACAAGTTTTAGAACGTACGAACGGTAAGTAATTAGAGTGTAAAAGGTGAATTAGAAGATGTGGGATTGATTAGGGAAGTTCAAAATAACAAATTTCATACATTGTTTGTGTCGTTTTTTAACTTTAATCATTTATCAAATTATGAAGGGGAGTTATTAGTATGAAAAAAACATGGCATGCCTTTTATCCGAAATCGATTCCGTTTGAAGTAGAAATACCCTCTTGTTCCATTTATCATTTTCTGGAACGTGCCACTCAAGATTTCCCTAATCAAACAGCCATCATTGAGGGAGACGAGGCGATCACTTATACAGAATTGAAACAAGCAGTTGATTTCTTTGCTGGTGCCTTACATCGACGTGGATTTAAGAAAGGCGATCGATTGGGTATCATGCTATACAATTGCAAAGAATACATAATCGCTTATTTCGGTGTTCAACGATTGGGAGGTATTGTCGTTCAGTTGAATCCAATGTATCAGCCTCACGAATTAAATTTTATGCTGGATGATTCTGAACCAATGTGGTTGATTTGCGAGAGTAGTCAGATTGAGAAATTAGAACGTACTAGTTATAGCAGTAAGCTTATGATTATTACCATGGATTACGAAACTAAAGAAAACGCCTATTTATACAACTGGATTCAGGAGGAGAACGATACACTTCCACCATTGCAAATCAATAGTAGAGAAGATGTAGCAGTTCTTCAGTATACAGGAGGAACGACTGGTACACCAAAAGGAGTCATGATTACCCATTACAATACGGTAGCCTCCATTTATCACACCTATTTCACAGACGATGGAGCTCTTCAGCGTCCAGGTGAACGTTTTTTTAGTGTTTTCCCAATGTTTCATGGTGCTGGTTTGGTGCTAATGGTGACCACCATTTTCTATGCAGGAGTCTATATTCCTATTAAGCAATTCAAAATCCACGATGCTCTTGATATGATTCGAAAATATCGTCCATCTTTACTTTCAGTGCCACCTACAGTCTTTGTTGCATTGTTAAATCATCCCGATTTTAAGAAAGATGACTTAAAATCTTTGAAAGTATGCAGAACTGGTGCTGCCCCTATTCCGATAGAAGTGCAGCAAGCTTTTGAAAAAAAATCGGGCGTACGTATTTCTGAAATGTATGGATTAACGGAATCTAATGCCATTACCGTTCGTACACTTATGAATGGTGTTAGAAAAGTAGGAAGTGTGGGCATACCCGTCCCGAACTCGGATGTCAAAATCGTGGATCTCGAAACTGGTTTGCAAGAAATGCCAATAGGGGAATCTGGTGAGATTCTTTTAAAGGGTCCCCAAATTATGAAAGGTTACTGGAAAAACCCAGAGGAAACAGCTCGAACTATTCGCAATGGGTGGCTTCATACAGGTGATACAGGCATAGTGGATGAAGATGGATTTTTGTTCGTTGTAGGAAGAAAAAAGGAAATGATAATTGCGGGAGGATATAATATTTATCCTAATGAGATTGATGAGATCCTGTACCAGCATCCAGCCGTTGCTGAAGCCTGTACATTTGGTATCCCAGATGCTTATCGTGGAGAAACGGTCAAAGTAGCCATTGTCGTGAAGGAACATTATTCGCTAACTGAAAAAGAAATCGTTGAATGGTGCAGAGAGCGATTAGCCAGATATAAAGTACCCAAACAGGTAGAATTCAGGGAACAATTGCCGAAATCAGCGGTTGGAAAAATATTGCGTCGTGCGTTAGTAGAGGAGAACCTAGAACAAATGAGACATGCAGATTCCATAACTGGAAAAGGGTAATTATCTATTGTATTTCAACCTATTTTTTAATGGAATGTCAGCAAATTATTATTTTCTGATGGTAGTAGTTATACGTTGAAGTGAATTAGAGTTCTTAAAATATTTAAATAGACATCGGACCAGCCAATCTAACGTTATCAACATGAAAAAGGTGGGAGTAATTTAATGAACCCTCGGCATACATTTTCAAAATTATGAAGGGGTGTTTTACATGCGTTGGATTAGTCTTATGTTATTATTTATAGCTACTCTTATCGTCTATGCAGATCAGATAGTAATTGGTTTTGCAGCTGAACCTCTTATGAAGGAATTTAGTTTAAACGCATCTCAATGGGGAATGGTAGGGAGCAGTTTCTTCATTCTATACATCATCACAAGCTTAATTGGAGGGACATGGTCGGATCGTATTGGAACAACCAGAATGCTTTTCGTTGTCTTAGCCGGTGTGAGTATTATTCAGTTTGGGTCAATAGCTATAGTTGGATTTTCAATGCTTATCACCTATCGAATATTGTTAGGCGCTTTAGAGGGACCGTTTTATCCATCAGGATTAAGTCATATTTCTCAAATATTCCCTGAAAATCTAAGAGGATTAGCGATGTCCGTTATGATTGCTGGAGGGTCTATCGGTGGAGTAGTTTGCGCACCGATTCTCGTCAGTTTGATTGAGAATATCGGTTGGCGATGGACTTTTGTTTCACTTGGTTTTGTCAGTTTGACGGTACTTATGATCTGGGCTTTGGTTAATCGTTATGAGAAGAATAATCAGAAGGATAGGAGAACCCAGGCGCCAAAATTGAAATGGAAAGATATTGCCCCTGTTCTCCGTAATCCAGCCTGTTTTTTAACAATTGCTTTATCAGCTTCTAGCTATTGGCTTATCACATGGATGGCTTTATGGGCTCCTGTATATTTAACGAAGGTTGTAAAATTAGCCCCTATGCAGATGGCATTTGCTATCTCGGGAACAGGTATTGCATCCATCGTATTGGTTTTGTTGATTTCATTTTTTTCTGATTACGTTTTCAAAAAAACGAAGAGTTATAGAAAGGCACGTGTCTGGGTCGCAGGAATAAGCAGTCTCATCGGTGGACTTGCCCTTGCCTCTATTCCGCTGGTAGGGAACTTATTCCTATGGATCGTTGTAGCCTTATGTGTGGCAAAAGGGTTTAACTTTGTTAACATCTCAATGTCCGCTCAAATCATGATTAGATTAATGCCAGAACGAGCCGGTTTCATGACGAGCATTTTGTCTTTGGGTAACAATGTTTCCCAACTAATTGCGCCGCTTGTTACAGGACTATTAGTACAAGCTGCTGGTGCAAATCTTGCACTAGGCTTCCACTATTCGATCTATGTAATGGTTGGATTGTTTGTCACCATTGCTATTTTCACCTTGTTGTTAGTTAAACCTGATAATCTAAAAGAACATGCTACGTCTGAAACGATTGCTATGTAAGATGTTACTTTTTAAATTATATTCACTCTATCTATGAGTCCTTTTATAAGAATTAGCTAATTCTCTTTTTAAATAGAGTTTAATTAGTAAGTAAGGGTATATTAGCAATAATTGAAAATGGAGGGTGATATAAAATTGTAAAGTGGTAGCGAAGTCACTATTCGCTTATTGTATGACGTAATAATTGTACTAGAAGGTAATAGTGGAACATATATATTCCCACATAAGGAAGCGATACCAACCGATAAAATAGGTTTATAGTGAAAGAGTGACTTTGAAAATCGTTAAAATAACGGCTTTTTGAAGTCACTCTTTTTTATGTCATTGGCTACTTTAATATCCTAGATGTGACTTGAAATAGTATACATAAAGTACTCACCTGTCACTATTTTTAAATTCATTTTTTAGATCTTTAATAAATTTGTCTACATAAATGGGGAGATGTTTGTTTTTTAAGTGGATCCAACCAAGTGATATAGACAACGGTACATGATAAACTAAATCGATTGTTACAATTTCTCCAGAATTCAGGTAGGGATTGTTAGATGTTGAATAACTGGGTCCAATACTAATAGCCAACCCTTTAAGAACAGCATTCATTACTACATTAGTATCATTTGAAGTGAAAAATACTTTTAAAGGTCCGTAATTTTTCATGAAATCATCGATGAACCATTTAATATAGTCTCCATTATATAAGACTAGAGTATGTTGAAGTAATTCTTGGGGAGTTATAGATTCATAGAAAACTAAAGGAGAATTTTTATTTACATATATTTTCATTTTACCTTCAAGTAAAGTTTCGCATGTAATCTCATCTCTTTTTTTGATTACATCACCGTAAATTGTGATTAGTCCTATGTCGCTCTTATGATCCACAACATCCTCAATCACGGAAAGTGTAGTATTTTCGATAATATCAATCGTTATGTGAGGGAAATTCTTCTTAAAGGTAGATAGTGGTTCTAATAGTAATTTAAGAAAACCGGAAATAGTTGATATTTTTAATTCTCCTGAAACTGAATCAGTAAGAGTTTTAACTTCATCTTTTAATTCCTGATACTTTATTAATATTTCGTAGGCTTTTTTTATCACTTTCTTTCCTTCATCTGTTGGTGTTACCCCTTGGCGAGAGCGTTGAAAAATTGTAATTCCTAATTCTTTTTCTAGATTTAATATAGCTTGACTTATTCCAGACTGGCTTACATGCAGATTTTGAGAAGCAATCGAAAAAGATCCTGTTTTTGCAACTTCGAATAGATATACTAATTTATCTATGTTCATATTTACCTCCTATCACAAAAACTTATACTTCAATCGAAAAGATTAATTTTATATTACCTTATTTAATTGATAGAATAAACCTAATTAAATCAAAAATTCCGACAATAATTTTCTCGTCAATTATTGTTAAATGGTTTTTGATTTGCGTGAAAAGACAGGAAATACTGTTTCAATAATCTATTTATACACTTATAAGAATCTAGTTAAGTGAATAATAAATAGAACTGTTTTTTCTATCATCCTATTTACGAGGCTGCTGAACGAAATAATTTACCTATCGCATTTCATATATCAAGTGCGACAAGATCTGTATTAGGTCAGAATCCTTACTTTATAGACTGGTATACTACTAGAGTTCGTAATTATCAGAGTATTATGTCTAATATGGTTGTTCATGGATTATTTGAGAAGTTTCCAAAACTAAAAGTATTGATGATTGAAGGTGGATTTTCATGGGTTGTTCCACTTATGTGGAGGCTTGACATGACGTTTCGTGCTTTTCGGAAGGAAGTGACTTGCTAAAAAGATTACCTAGCGAATATATTCGTGAACATTTTAAATTTACAACACAACCGATGGAAGATCCTAATCCAAAGCATATGATACAAATGATTGAAATGTTAGGACCAGAAATGCTTTGCTTCAGATTATCCACATTGGGATTTTGATGATCCATACCGTGCTTTTCCAGCGACTATGTCTAAAGAGTGGAAAAGGCGAATTCTTTATGATAATGCTAGAGAATTTTATGGATTAGAAGATATGGAGGATGATTTGATTTGAAATATACAGTTTGTAAAACAAAAGACATGAAACCAGGTGAAATAAAAGAGATAAAAGTAAAAGGTAGAAGGATTGTATTGTGTTGTACAGGAGAGGCCACATTTTCTGCTGTTAGTGCTATATGTCCTCATCAGGCTGCGAATTTGGTAGATGTCAAACGGTTAGATGGAACGAATGAGTGTTTACCGAATGGAAAAATCGGATTTGTGAAATGTAACGAAATTATAAGATGCCCAAGACATGGTTATGAATGGGATGTAAAAACTGGTAAAGCTCTGTTCCAAACAGATAGATTAAATATAAAATCATATAATTTAGAAGTTGAAGGTGACGATGTTGTTATTTACATGTAGGTCAAAAAAGATAGATTCATACTTGAAATAGTAGAAATTAATAAAAGTATAGAAAAGTGTAGGTGATTCCATGCAGACTTCATATTTCCAAACTTTTTATCGGACTGTCGTGAACTATGGTCCAGGTTCTCGTTCCTTGCTTCCTCTTATGTTAAAGGGGCTTGGTGGTAAACGAGTGGTTCTATTTACAGATAGAGAAGTGGCCCAGTCTGGCATCATAAATCAAATCAAGGAAGTGTTTGAAGGGATTCCAGAAAATACACAGATTGTTGGTGTTTTTGAGGATGTTGAACAGGAAGCATATGCTGAAACTGTCAATCGTTGCGCTGATTTCTTCAAAGCCCACAAAGGAGATTCTTTGCTAGCGCTTGGAGGCACTGGTGTCTTAGATACAGTTAAGGCAGTTAAATGGATGTTGCATAAAGATATACAAGATATACGTGAAGTTGAAAAAGTTAGGGAGCAATGGCCTGATGCCCAATCAATCTCGATACCACATGTAGCTGTCCCTACTTTGGCAGGAACCGGAGCTGAGATAACAGAAGTTACAATGATAATAAATAAAGGGAGTGGGATAAAAACCACTATTTATAATACCTTTATCAATGCTGATGTAGCTATTTTAGACCCTGAACTAACGATGTATCTTTCTTCTGAATCAACTGCTTTTACTGGATTCACTACATTGGTAAATGCAATTGAGGCATATTTTTCACCTAAGGCTAACCCGATGACGGATGCCTACGCACAACAAGCGATTCGATTAATTGTAGATAATATATCAACCGCAGTCCATGATGGATCTAATATGGAGGCAAAGGCAAACATGCAACTCGCCAGTTTAATGGCAAAATATGCTTTCATACCTGCAGCAGATGCTATTCCCGTTCATAATATGGCTCTTGCATTTTGTGGGAAATTTGGAATTAAGCACATGCTCGCTAATGCCGTATTGCTCCCCAATATAATCGAATCTTTGGATACTTTCTATTTAACAAGAATTCAAGGATTTGCTCAGGCACTTGGCATTATGAACCCTTCTCTAGATGATAAGGAATGTTTGAATCAGGTTGTTGCATTTGTTCGAAAGTTACGGAAAGAAATAGCGCTACCTGAAACCTTTATTGGAATTGATGCGAATCCAGATAACATGGAAGATATTGTATTATTTGTTCATAATGAGCCTACGGGTGTTTATTTTGAAATACCGCCTGACGTAGTAACCAAAATAACATCCCAAGTATTTGATTAGCCTTAAACGTTAACTAATACGTCAAAAAGCAACCAAGTCAGATAATAATTTTCTTAAATAGGAAGGAGCACAGACGTATTGATAGAAACGTTACAGAGAGTGATGACTGATATGGAAAACTGGTATATATTAGTGACAATTGTTCTAATGGCATCCATTTTACAAACAAGTACAGGCTTTGGATTTTCTATCATATCGATGCCATTTCTTTTTTAAATTTATCAGCCTCATACGGCTATTCAAATCAATCTTATCCTTTCACTACTTATTTCTATTATCATGATTTTCAAAATTAAACAGTTAAGATACGTCAAACTGAAAAAAGGGATTTTATAATAGGAGTAATTTCAGGACTTTTAACAGTCAGCATAGGTATGCCAGGCCCTCCTTTACTCCTTTATTTCTCAGGAGTAGGTAAGGAAAAAGTAATGATTCGAAATACAACATTAGCTTACTATCTCTGCATTTATTTCGCCAGTATAGTGATACAAGTATTAATTGGCGGCACAAACAAGATGGTACACTATTCATCTTTGGTGTCCCTTCTTCCACTTGTGATTGGAATACTAATCGGACAATGGATATTTACATGGATTAATCAAAGAACGTTTCAAATCATCACCTATATCATTCTTCTCTTCACTGGATGTTACTCACTATTATCTAATTTTTTCTGAGTTTATTTTAAGCTAACAGGTGCAAAAACTGAAGAATAAGGCTGCCATTTTGATAGTTTTATTCATGATCATCGCAGGTAAGCATAATTTAGAACAATACTTACGAAGGGGGTTCGAAAGATTGTCATTCCGAACCTCCTTTTGTCTACAAATTGAAGTATTTTATCCAATTGGTTACTTTTAGTTAAAATAACCTATCGGTAGCAGGATGATTTGAAGAATATAATAAACGATCAAATAGTAGGTATATCATTTGAACAATTTATTTTATAACCATTTGCAGCTGACCAATTTAATAAGCCTGTCCAAAAGTTTTCACAGACAGTAATAATTTGTTTAGGATCAGATAAATATCCTGACATCACCATTTTGCATAGTGCATCAAATCCTTCAGGCTTATCTGTAAAAGCCATAGCTTCAGGCAATACTTGAGCTGAGGTCGTGAAATAACGTTGGTTGTGTAATCCTAAAATCATCGCACCAGTAGTTGCTATTTTTATAGCCAAAGTAGGCAAGAATGTTACAGGGCCTTGAATTTCTATATTTCTCAATTTCCCAATGTATTCGTACATTTCTTCAACTAATGTTTTACAAATCGCTTCTTTAAAAATTGTGTTATCTACAGAGCTTGCTTTTAGTCTTAGCTTTTTAAAAAACTCTTCGGGATCATAAATTGGTAGGATAGTGAAGAATTGTCCGTGAGTAAGTGGCCAATCTTCCTCTACCGTAGTGGCTTCTTCTAAAATATCTTCTTCACTATCAAAGTTTACTTCTGCTTTCCAATCACCTGATGTCCATTCATAGCAATAGTCATCTTCTAAAGAATGTAAAATACATTTAATTTCAATGTCCGAAAATGGACCATCTGTTTTTCTGGCTAAAGAACCATATAGTCCAATGGCTTTAACCTCTGAACCATATTTTTCTAATACTTGATTTGCTATTCTATAAGCAATTTTCATTCTTTCTTCTCTTGTAATTTTTCTAGGACCAATCATATACGCTTCTCCTTTTTTATAAAAATTTTAAATGAGATTATTATATAAACGGTCATGGAGGGCCACGGGCTTAACGAGGAATTTTATCTGGCTTCATTCAAATAATCCACCTTTCTTTATAATATAAAAGTTAGTTTACATATAAAATGGTTTTCTTTTTTGTAATATTACGAGTAAGTGAAAAGCTGTTCTTAAAATTCACTCATTAAGATTATATCGTATAATAAGATATAAAATGAAGTTTTGTAAATGATTTTATGTAATTTTAAGTTAGAATCGTAGTTATTTAACGAGAATTAAATGAATATTGTAATAAGAAATAAACAAAAAGTATAAGTGCATAAATGTAGTTACCGAAGATTAAATTGAGATCATGTAAGGAGTTGAGGACTATGACAGTATTAGGTGGAAAATATATCCCCATTGAAGCAGGAGTAGAATTGTTTGTTCAAGATATCGGAAGTGGTGACCCAATTGTTTTTATTCCAGGTTTTACATTTACGACTGAAGTGTTTTCAAAACAAGTGGATTATTTCTCAAAGACAAACCGTGTAATTGTCATAGATCCGAGAAGTCACGGTCGTTCATCCATTTCACTCTATGGAAATGAGTATGTGACACATGGATCTGATTTGACAAAGATTTTAGTAGAGTTAAATTTGAAAAATATCACATTAGTTGGTTGGTCATTTGGCTGTCTTACAATCTGGGAATATATTAAACAGCAAGGAATGGCAAACATTAAATCTTTGATTTTCGTGGATATGCCGCCAAAGGCATTATCGACTAATCATGAGGAAGATTGGGTAGAGGGATCTCTTAATGATATTGGTTCGGCTTATACTTCTTTTATGCGAAATCCTGAAGGGCAAAGGGAATTCATTTCGAGCTATGCGAGTCAAGTGATGGTTCAGCGAAAGTTGAAAGAAGAGGAATTGAACTGGATTGTTGAGCAATCTTTAAAAACACCATATTACGTTGCTGCAAATTTATTTGCGGCTGGAATGTTTTCTGATTACCGTAAAGAAGCGGTCCTTGCTAGTAAATCAGTATCAACTTTAACAGTTGTAGCAGAACATTGGGCCGAAGTAGCGAGTGCTTATACAAGAAGAATTACTCCTGAATCCACAATTAAAGTCCTTGGAGGCCATATGATGTTTTGGGAGCATAGTGAGAAATTCAATGAAGTAGTAAAGCAATTTTTAAAGAACGTTAATGGAAATAGGACTCATAATCCTAATTAAATATGTACGTTTAATAGAATTTTGTTATCTTTTTTTGGAGATAAGGCCAGGGAAGTACTAACTTACTGGTCTTTTAGATTTGAAGAAGAAAACAATGTTTTCTCTTAATTTAAAATTTTTTTGGGTTTTTATATCACTTTATGATATATTATTTTTAGATATATTAAAAAGTGATATAAAGTTGGTGAGGAAATGAAATCGTTAGAGCATTTAACTGACTCTGTTTTTTTATATTATGGCATCTTTTACAGAGACAAGACATGGGTATGCGGTGATGAACATAGTAGAGGAAATAACCAATGGTGCAGTTGTCATTGGACCAGCATCACTCTATACGATTATTAAAAAGCTGTTAAAAGAAGCTTATATTAAGCTTTATGATGATTAAGATTCATGTAGAAAGGTATGTGTACTGACAGTGAAGGTGAGAGAAGTCCTTCAAATAGATATTGAAAGGCGTAAAACGATGGTCCAGTTTGCAGAAGAAGGCATACGAAAGGGTAGGGAATGATGAAGAAGAAATATAAAGTATCGAATGCTCGCATTTTTTGAACAAAGGGATTTGAATATGTTACATGAAAAAGCATTACAAGGTTGGATGATTAAGTCATTTAAAGGAGGTTATATAAATTTGAAAAAGCAAATCCAGAAGACGTTATATTTAGTATTGATTATCGTGATTTAGCAGAAGAAGGCAAAAAAATATAGTAGACAATAAAGGAGATAATCAAATGAAAAAGATTTTCACACCGTTAAACATGTGTTTATTATTAATTAGTATAGGTATTGTTTTATCATTTTCTTCTTATTCAGAAACGGTCAATTTTATCGGTCTTACGTTTATCATCGCGTTAGTTGTGATATTTATTCATGAGTTAGGACATGTTTTTGGTGGGAAGCTTGCAGGATACAAGTTTTTATATATGACAGTTGGTCCAATCACGATAAAAAAGGACCCAAATTTAAAGGTTGTACCAAATAATACATGGATTACATTTGGTGGAGTTGCTAGTTGTGTACCTACAGAGATCAACTTATCAGATTTGGTAAAACGACATACACTGTTTGTTGCAGGTGGCCCTATTTTAACAGTTATTGCATCCATAATCAGTCTAGCTATTTGGTTTGTGACAGAGAATGATGTAGCCATGATGTTTACGATTTTAAATACATCCATATTCTTTGCAACTGCCATACCATTCCAAGGGACTTTTAAGTCTGATGGCAGTGTTTTTCTTCTATTACAAAAAGGTGGAAAAGAAGTAGAAACCTTTTTAGCGGAGCTTTTATTAATGATAGAAATGATGTCTCCAAAAAGCCCAATATATTGGGAAAAACAACTGATTCTAGAGGCTAAAAACGTAGAAGTTTCAATCGATACAATTATGGCAGCATATTCAATCTTTTATTATCAGTTAGTGACGGCCAATTATGAGAAAGCATCTGAATCGATAGCGTCGTTTAAACAACTTCCAATTACAAAGAAAACGAAACTTCATTTACAGTTAATTACACATATTCGACAAATTGATTCGTTGATTTCCTCAGAGCCCGATATTCAATTCATTAAAGGCTTACATTCACATATGTCTAAAATCGATCCGATTAGCTATAAAAGAAGTGAGGCAATACTTACTTATTTACATGGTGATGTAACGAGTGCAAATCAATTACTTGAAGAAGTGATGAAAGAATGCACGAAAGGAATCGAGCAATACGGGTTTTATGAAGCAGAACGTCAGCTTACTCAAATTGTACAGAAAGCATTGGGAAAAGATATGAAATGTGCTTAATATTGTGAATCTGTATATTCCTGAAGCAATTTTTATAATGTTAATTTCACGGCTACACCATACTTTATGATTTTCAAAAGTGGAAAGGGATTCGAAATGATGTCATTCCGAATCCCTTTTGTAGTGTAGCACTTCGATGAGACCCCTAGATTTTTGGTGAATGTAGACAAAAGCACCTATTTATTAATTAAAATTTATGTAATAGAAAAAATGGTCAGTCCACTCTCCAAATTCAAATATAAATCCTTTTCTAACACATTCAAACTCCATACCAACACTTTTAGCTAAATTAATAGAAGGTGAGTTATCAAGATTAATATGTTTCACTAAATTACTAAACCATTCTTCAGTACAACCACTCATATTAATTCTACCTTTATCGTGTCTATTCTGTGATGGAAATCTATTTTTAAACTCAGTTAGCCAATTGCGATAATTTTCGTTCATAAGTAGGCGTATAATTAATCTCGTTGTTTCTGAACTAATAGTAAATGCTTGTTCCCTCTTTAACAATGTGACATNNCATCTTCCTTTCGTTAGGATTTTACGATAATAATAATAATTTACATGTACAAAGTATCTTTTTTTATTTGGCATAAGACATCACACCTTATCTAATTTGACAGGAATATCATAACACTTTAATTAAAGTCGGAAAATTTAAAATGTTAATTCGGACTATTTGATGGTCTGTCGGCAGTCGCCAACTATCATTGTGGTATATGATAATGTAATTGATTATAAGAGATCGTGTTTTTATGTTCTATTACTACTATTTAATGTATTTAATTAACCATAGTATTTACTTAGATTAGTGGAGTTGACATGAAATGTTCTTATAGTATCCTTTAAAAAATTGACCATATTGGTCAGTTGTATTAAATTGGATATGACCACTGTGGTCAAAAAGGGGGATTAATATGAATGATGCTTTCTTTAATTTGGAAATAGATAAACAGCAAAGAGTAATTAATTCTGCGTTTCAAGAATTTGCAAACTATGGTTACACTGATGCATCTACGAATCGAATAGTAAAAAGGGCAGGAATATCAAAAGGATCATTGTTTTATTATTTTAAGAACAAACAAGACCTTTTAAATTTCTTATTCAAATACGCTATCGACTATTTAATAGAAGATTATGTTGCTAAGATAGATACTTCTATTTCTGATTTTTTTGAAAGATATAAATTACAAAGATCTATTAAGAATAGAATATTTACTGAAAACCCATATGTTTTTTCTTTTATCTCATCTTATTATTATGTTTACAAAAATGAAATGGGGCTTCCATTAGATTTAATAGAACAACTACAACGACTTGAAGATCAGATTAATAATAGCTTATATCAAAACATCGACCTTTCAATGTTTAGAGAGGATATTGAAATTAGTGAGCAATTCAGATACTTTAAATGGTTGATGTATGGATATGAAAAAGAACTTATGATTGAAGTAGGAGACAATAAAATATCTTCTATTGACTGGAACTTCTATCTTGAAAGAGATTATTCTTCTTTAGACAACTTAAGGAGAATGTTTTATAAAAAAGAATATGAAGAGGTGTAAAAGGTGATATTTAAGGATACAGGTAACCCAGAATCAGAAACTATTATTCTATTACATGGTGGAGGCTTATCTTATTGGTCTTTACAGCATCAGATCAGCCACTTTTCTCAAAAATTTCATGTTGTTACACCGATTATTGATGGACACGGTGAGGATGGCAATACAACCTTTATTAGTATAAAAGATTCA
>NZ_JBALMO010000064.1:0-1357 GCF_036963345.1 Bacillus sp. JJ722 | reverse complement strand
GACGAAAATCATAATGGTAAAGTGTACGCAATTTATGTTCTTTCACTTGGTGCTCAAATCGCAATTGAAATTATTTCAAAAAGAAAAAATATAGCGAAATTCGCGATTATTGAAAGTGGTTTGGTAATTCCAATAAAGAATATAACTACCTTTTCTTTGTTAATGCAAAAAGCTGTATATAGGTTGATCAGTCAAAAATGGTTTGCTAAAATTCAGGCGAAAGCATTAAATATTCCAGAAAACATGTTTGAATATTATTATAAAGATAGTCAAACAATTTCAAAACAATCATTAATTAATAGTACTTATAGTAATGGTAATTATAGCCCAAAGGAAGATTTGAAAGAAACAAATGTAAAAGCATTAATTATAGTCGGATCAAAAGAAATAAGAATAATGAAAAAGTCTGAACAAATCCTAAAAAAGGCCATTCCTAAAAGTACACTATACATAGCAGAAGGAATGAATCATGGTGAAATTAGTTTGGTTCAGTATGAAAAACACATTGAAATAATTGAATCTTTCTTGGGGACAAATAGCGTATGTAAATTAAACTAAGCAACAGTAATTAAATAGATATTTGCTGTGAATTCCTTACATTATTTTGTTCCATAATCCTTGGAAATAGCTAATACAAGGTTGTCATATAGTACCTACCTAGTTTTACTTAAGAATAGTATATATGTAATAAATAAACATCTTGGGGTGACATATGAGTTGGTCGAATTATGAAAAAGCTTTAGCACTACTAAATCAAAACAAAGTAGATTGTGATTATATTGGTGAATGTTTAGACCTTTTAATTAAGAAAGCAGAAAATACATTAGATTTAAAATTCCCAAGCAGTTATAATCATTTTATTAAAAAATATGGTGCAGGGGTTTTTGCGAACTATGAAATATTAGGTGTAATTCATGAAAAATATTATGAATTACTAGATCCAGACAAACCAGATGTGGTTCGGTTCACGCTGATAAAAAGAAAAGAGAGACATTTACCTGATAATTTCCTTCCTATTATTGATATTGATCCAGACATTTTATATTGTTTAGATATAAATAATCTTAATGAGGAAAGTGAACCGGCCGTTGTTTCGTTTAACGTAGGTGAAGATTGGGGAGAGCAAGAATTGATTGCTGAGGATTTTGGTGATTTTCTTTTAGAGATTATTCAAAATGAAATAGAGGCATTAAAATTATCGCCAATTAAAATCATATACGATGTAGTGGATTTAAAAGGTACATGTTATGTTGAAATTAAACCAGGAAAATTTACAGGTCATCATTGGAATAAAGAATCTATTTATTTTACAGATGAGACCTTTACATATTTATCACTTTCGATAGAGAAGATGTAT
>NZ_JBALMO010000063.1:0-12351 GCF_036963345.1 Bacillus sp. JJ722 | reverse complement strand
ATGAAAATGGTAAATCTCGTGCAGACATTGCTAGAGAATATGATATTACGCCTTCTGCGTTAGATCGTTGGATTAAAAATCATAAAGAAACAGGCTCTTTCGCTGCCAAAGATAATCGAACAGAAGAAGAAAATGAACTGGCTCGATTACGTAAAGAAAACCAACGATTATTGATGGAGAACGATATTTTAAAGCAGGCGGCGCTGATCATGGGACGAAAATAGATGTGATTCGAAATAACGCTCACAAATATTCAATATCAGCAATGTGTGACGTCCTCGATATTCCAAAGAGTACGTATTACTATCATGCAGATTTTTGTGGTAAACGTACGCTTAGTACTGAAGATAAAGAGATTTCCAAAGAGATTGCCCGTATTTTCAAAGAAAGCCGTAATAATTATGGTACACGTAAAATCAAGAAAGAACTGAGTAAATTACCAGAGCCAAAACACGTATCACGTCGTCGAATTGGTCGTTTAATGAAGGGGCTTGGACTCATATCAAACTATACAGTAGCACAGTATAAGCCGCATAAATCAACATGTAATGAAGCGCCAATAAATAATGAATTACAGCGTCAGTTTGAGCAAAAAGAGCCATTGGCTGTCATCGTCAGCGATTTAACATACGTTCGTGTCGGAAAAAAGTGGCACTATGTATGCCTATTTGCCAACCTTTTTAATCGCGAAATCATTGGTCATAGTGCTGATGCGAATAAAACCGCAGAACTTGTGTATCAAGCGATTGCGAGCATCCATGCCAATTTGAATGATGTCAAAATGTTTCATATAGACTCTCTGAAATTAGTTTGATAACAAACTAATTTCAGAGAGTCTTGAAACATTCGGTATCCAACGATCACTGAGCATGAAAGGATGCCCTTATGATAACGCTGTAGCTGAAGCAACGTTTAAGATATTTAAAATATAATTCGCTAACGGAGCTCATTTCTCTTCTCTTGAACAGCTCGCTCTTGAACTTGATGATTATGTTCATTGGTTCAATAACATTCGAATTCACGGAACACTAGGCTATTTAACACCAGTGGAATTCAAGCAACAGACCTTATAATTTTTGTCCAGTTTAGTGTTGACATACCACTTTTTATGGCAGTTCGGACATAACGGCACCGTATTTCCAATCGTATCCTCACCACCATTTGATAACCAATACATTAAGGTCATTAAATAAAAACTAATCTGACACGAAAAAAATCAAGTTCCTTAACGTACGAGTATTTGGCTTTTTTCGTGTCAAAGTATGCTTAGTGTACAAAATTTTCGAAATGTTGATGGTATATCTCCATATAGATTCCGAATGTGATAACTTCCATCACCATTCAAATACAAATGTCTGATTGTAACTTAAGCTAATCAAAGTAAGAATTATTTTTTCTAGATATGATAAAATCCCCTATAAATTATTAGTGTACCACTTCAATGACTTGTAGCCTTTTTACACTGTCTACTTATAGGGGATAATATTATAATCTCTGTTAGTATCCCTTTTTATCTTTATTTAACCCTGTCATTTCTAGGCTGTTAGTGAATTTAGTCACTCATATCAATCATCCTTCATGAAATAATTTCTTCTTGAATATATTGCAACAATGATTTCGATATTAACTTTGTGTTACCATTATTAAACTCAAAAACTTCTCCATTACAATTTAATAAAATTAAGGCTCCTTCCATTGAAAGATTCTGAATAATAATAAATTGTTCTAATACTTGAGGATATCGCTTTCGTTCTGATCGAGTAGCTTCAACCACATTTAAATAACCATCTACACCTAATCCAAAGATTTCATGGGACCCTATTGAAATAACACCAAACTTTTTAAGAATTTCTTTATAAGAATCTGGAAATTTAAAGCTTAATTCTTTTTCTGCAAGCTCTATTATCTTGTCATTGGTACCTCCTACAAAATCCACCCCAGCATTTTCAATTACTTCTACTATACTAGACATCTAAGTCACCTCGTTCTAATTTACATTGTTCTGCTCTTGCTTTCCAATGATCTTCACGTTCTGCATTAAATTTGTTACGGTCAATCTCTGTTTCTTTTTGTTTATCATGTAATACGGCATCATTTCCAGGGCCACGATGCTCTGTCTGTGTTAATTCAGCTAAAGGCGAGTCCATCTCTTGGCCTATATGATGTAATTCTACTGGTTTGCCATCTATTAAAGGCGCTTTCCCTTGTTCCATCCGATCCAAGTTAGTTTTGCCGAAAGCGTCTTTAGCATCATAATCTATATCTGTTCTTTTCAAAACATCCCGGCTATTTACCTCGCCTGCTTCTACATTTGCTTTATCGTAAACTTGCTTTTCTGCCTCTGTTGCCTTTTCTAAAGCGGTTTCTAAACTAGTATATTTCTCAAATCCAAAAGTTTCATCAGTAATATCGACATCTGATACTTTCAATGGCTCCATTACATTAGTTTCAGGAGCAAAGGTTCCTTTTTCTTTTGTCACGTCGTCGCCTTCGCTGTTGTCCCATTTCTGTTCAAAAAGCGGTTTATCCGCTTCCACATAGCTATTTATTTTATCTTCAGTATTTTGAATAGTAGGGATTTCGTTTACTTCTTTTTCTACAACACTTGCTATCTCTTTAAATGTGCTGGTAATCATTTAAGCCCATCCTTCCGATAGTGATCAATCCAAGAGAAATAAAACTCTTTTAACTCTTTACTTTCATCTGATTGATGCCTTAAAACACATTGCATTAAAGCATGATGATAGGCAGCAATATTTAGATCAAGATAATCGCTTATAATAGTTTGAATTTTCTCATTCCATTGTGAAATTTCATAGTTTTGCATATAGCTAAGTTGTCTCTTAAAAGGCAGGATTTGATAAATAAGAGCCGATAATGATTTGAAATTTTTCTGGTCCCAAATTTCCATTGTATTGCTTACTTCATATTCTGATAAATTATCAATAAGGAATAACTTACTCTCCTCTTCTATGTTAAGATTTACTGCCCTTTCTCTTAGCCTTACCTTTTCTGGCTTGTCCAAGTGATAACGTTCATCCTCTTTTACACGAGGTTGCAATAATATTTTTATGATCTCACTTCTTATTTGCTTTTCATCGGCAAGTGTTTTTAAGTCTTTTGAATATGAGAACGGTTTGACGTCCATAAACTCAGAAATTTGGCATAATACTGGCTGAAGCCAATCATTTTGGTATACAACCGCAACTCCAGTTTTTAATTTTGCGGTTTCTTTTATTTGATCCTCATTTAGCGTAATTGCGCTACCAATGTCTTCACGATCATGTCCATCCGGCAAGCGAAGAATAATTTTTGTATTCGTATTTCTAATAACCGACCTATCAAGCAATCCCGGAGACTGGTCGACAATTATAAAACCTTCGCCGTACGTTCTCATTTCAGCTATTGCATTAGTCATCATTTCAACTGCTTTACCTTGCAAATTAGAACTTTCCTGTGCTTGATCAACAGATGTCCTTCTTAACAAATGATGCGCTTCTTCCAAAACAGTAACGTGTTTTAAGAGTGTGTTCATACTTGTTGCTTTAGACATCCGTTGTTCATGAAGACGCATAAATAAAATACCCATAATAAGCGATTTCGTTTCATTTGATCCGATTCTGCTAATATCGATTAAACAATTCTGGTCAAATAACTTTTCATTCTCTATTTCATCATCAGAAAAAATTCGGCCGATTAAACCGTTTGTTAATGAATTAACTCTGGTTACAAGGGCTCCATTATAATCACTTTTTGTATCCTGCGAATATGCTGAGGCATTAATAACATCAGGTAAAGTCGCCAACAATGTTTCAAATGTCGGATATGTTATTTCGTTCAAATATGATTGAGAGGACTCAAGATCCCAACCGCATTTTTCATAACTTATCTCTATTGCTTCCTTTAAGACCGCAGGCATTGCCGCATACATTGGCCAACATGCATTAAAGATTTCAATAAGTCTATCAATATGTTCAAGCACATGAACTTCATTTGGAAAACGAAAAGGATTAATTTTTATTAACGGTGCCATCTTGGGATTTGTGCCATACACATGAATATCTTTACGCCCACCAAATATATGCTTATATTCGCCTTTTGCAGGCTCGACGATTAAAAAATTAATATCTTGTTCTATTAATTTATCTAACAGTGTATATACCGTATTCGACTTCCCCGAACCAGTTGAACCAGTAATAAATGTATGCATAGCTAAACTCTGTAAATCTAATTGAACACTCGTATCTTCTTTTCTACCCATGTGGAAAACATTGCCCAAATTAATGTGTTTAGAATGAGAGCTGCCACTTGACTTATAAGTCCAGACATTTCTGCCAAATTCAGCTGATTCTATTACTGGAATTCCACTTACAGATTTTCTCGGTAAACTAAATCCGATTGCCAGTTCTCGCCCGTTTACTAAAGTCCCAGGTGAAACATAAGGAAGATTTAACACCGTATTCGCTTCAATTTGAATAAGAGGATGATGAAGCTTTGCTAAGTATCCTTTAACTTTTATGAGATTCTCCGCATTTGAACCATCCCAAGTATTAATAAATGAGTTTTCAATGGATGAATTTTCTCCACGCATTATCGCTTGATAAGTTGTTGCAGCCACCCTCGCTGTCTGTTGATTATCTGCAAGAAAATAACACGCACAGCTCCACAACCCGAAGTCTTCCGAACTTTTTAATCGTTCCAGCTGTTCATCAATTTTTACTAACAAATTGCTTACAGTTTTATTCTCAAATTTAACTTGAAGATTACGGGAATTGCCTTCCGTTACTGTATCGCTCTTATTTGTTGTTGATGTGTCTGCTTTAGAAGAGCCCCTAGTCATAGCAGAACTATCAGTATGAGACGAGTTAAAAGTAGATGACTTTGTCAAACCATCTGTCTTCGTATTATTATGGCTAGCCGAGATGATAAAGCCCATACCTTTATTAAAACTAGAACTTGTGGATGTATTATGCGACGTACCTTCCGATTTTCCACGCGTATAACTTTGCGTTTTTGTTAAACTATCGTTAATTGTATTTGTAACTCCATTGCATATTCCATTTGTAATCGCTTGGCTATCATTTTGTCCAAAAGAGAGTTCAGTTTGCTGAAAAGGCGCCAGCTCAGTATATAATGTCTCATAACCCTGGCGAATTTGGACTATTTGATTAGAATAAACAGGATCAGCCAAGAATAAAGCAGAGAATTTCTCTCCTCGCATCGCATCAAGTAGTTTTTCTAATCCCTGAATATATTGAACCTTTTCGACATCCTTCATTGCTGGAATGCCGGATACTGATGAGATATTTTTATTTGAATCATTTATTGTATTATGGAAAATAGTCTCTAATACATCTTCAATTTCGTTATTGCGTAAGTTTCTTAATTCAGTACCTGGAAAGTTACCATTAAAACTTTTTTCCAACCCTTCCTTAGCCGCAACCACATTTCGAGAACGAACACCTACATATAAATGAACTTCCTTCCCATCACTATCAATAATTAAGACTAATGAACTATCAAGGTTGCCAACTGTGTTGTAAATATTGATCAGCTTTTCAGTAATATCTTCGTTCTTATCGTATACAATTTTAGTGACCTGTAATAATCGAATATGCTGTCTAGCCGTAATATTTTGAATATGGGATGGTAATGGAATCACATCATGTTTAGTTAAATCAAATAAATAATTTTTCCCCAGGTATTCTTCGGCAATTGAAAACGAGCTTTGAAGATCGGTTTGTTTTCGTATATCTAATGAGTTCAAGTAAAGTACTCCCTTCTTAAAGAAGTCTTATTTTTTTGTTTGCATTAGCTTGGTTATCTCGTAATATAATTCTTCATCATTGATAAGTGTATGTACCCTTCTCTTCAAAAGGCTACTTAAACTATGTACTTTCTCTAGCTCCCTTTTTAAGGAATCATACTTATCTTGTTTTAATTCATGTATCTCTAGCTCTTGTTTAAGCTGTTCTAGCCTATTTTTAAGAATTTGATTTTCTTGTTTAAGACTTTGATTTTCCTCAAGTAGTCTTTTCCGACTTAGATCTTTCTGTTCAAATTGTTGAACTTGAACAGAAAGATGATTATTTTCACTCTTTAAATTGCGTTTTTCACTCTTTAGACGTTCTTCCTCTGAAGAAGGACCAGAAATAAAATCACCAAACTCTTTCATTGACTGAGCTACTTTTGAGTCACGATGTAAATCGCCGCCGCTGCGGCTACCACCACCAATCCCGCCACTAAAAGCTTTCCCGAATGAAAACCCTTGTACGGTTGACCTTGTCCCTTCACTTTTGGCCTTGGTTGACCTTGTACTGCTCTTTCTGGTCTTGATAGCTCTTCTTTATACACGTGACGGCCTACTTGTAGAGTTCGTTGAAACCGTTGTTTTGAAAAATTAGTTTCTAACTGTGACTGTAGCTCTGTGAAGTAATGTTTATCCCATTTTGATTTATCTGATTCAAGTTCTCTTCCGTCATGCTCTTCCCAAATCTCTATACCTAGCTGCTCTATTTTACTGACTGCGTTCGCAATTTCTCTTTTTCTATCAGTAGGTTCTGACATAATGTATGTACCCAGCGCACTTTGAATTTTCCGGATATTTCTTTCCTCGATTGCCTTCTCTAAAAAACTAGCCATTATTATCCTGTCCCTTCTTCTTTTACACTTCTAAAATAGCATCTAGTTGTGCCACGAATTCATTCAACCAACGTTTCTCTTCTTCATTTTTCTTCAACTGGTCTTCCAATTCGAAGCTACGGCCTGATAACATTTTAATTTCTTGAACACGCTCTTTCATAAGCGCTTCTAAGCGATTAATTTCCTGAATAAAATGTATCTTCAGTTTTTCCTGTTCATCTTCTGCAAAAGATTTTGCATTATCAAAGTTTTCTTTCAGAGATAAACGGACAGGAACCAGGAACTCTTCTCTTAGTTCTGTCATATCTATATATTCACGGTCTTCATAGATATCTTCTTCATAATATTTATCATCTTTCCATGTCCAAGGCTTGTACCATTTTTTATTCTCATTTCTTACCGTTTTTGTTCCAACCCATTCTTGTTCCACAACCGTGTATTCATTTATGAGCTCTTCTATATCAGGAATATCCACCATTATCGCCTTATCCCAATTTTTCACTTGAATTTTACTTTCTTTAAAGTCCATAATATTATGAACATAATGATGATACTCTTGAATATATTGCTCTCCATTATTGCGTAGTGATTGGGTAATAACTTTCTCTAAATCTGTTACGGCATCATCTTGCAAAATATCGACTTCTTTTTTTACTTTATACAGAATAACGTCTGCCTCATGTTTGCTTATTCGTTGATTGCGAAACTTATCAGAAATACCTTGGAGTTGCTGGCCAAAGATCTTATTACGTGCTTGCTCAAAATATTGATCAATATTAAAGTTAAGATTTTGAATTTTTTGTTTGAATTTTTGTGCTTTCTCTCCTTTCTCCAGTTCCTTCTCCAGTTTTTCCATCTCTTGATGTATTTTATCTCTCTCTTGCTGATCATCAGCCATTCTTTGTTGAAGATTTTGCATAATTTGCTCTCGCTCTACGATTCTCTTAAACGAATTAACAGCATTTGTAATCTTCGATGTAACTGCATACTTATCTAAATATTCATTAATGGCAGCTTCAATTCCAGGAACACCAGTGTGATATAACGTTACAGCCTCTTCATCTTGGCGATCTCTTGCCATCATAATTTGATCAGAAATATTATTCTTAAGGGAAGGACTTAAAGGCGCATATGTCTCCAAATGCATTACTGATTCTTCAAGGAATAAATCAATGCCATTTAGGGTCTGCTTTTCATGTCTTGTTAATGTATGACCATTTTGGTATTTACGTATGACTTTTGCCGTTTCAGCTGAGATTGGGTAAACATTCGGATTTTCAATCCCATGTTGTTCCAAATACGTTTTCACATTCCGTAGAACATCTACGAGGTTTTCACCTTTTTCCGGATCGAAACAATCCGCTTTATTAACCGCAAAAATAAAACGATCCTTTGATTGTTTTCCACCCACTTTCATAGCCTCCGCTACGATTTTCAAAAGAGCGTAATCATCGTCAGTTTTTAGTTGCGTTGCATTAAGAACATATAATACCATAGGCTTATCATCATCTTTAATCACACGTAAAGTATGCTCCCGGTGACTTCCATCCATTGAATTATTTGGCCCTGGCGTATCTACAAGTACTAAATTCATTTTTCTAGAAGAGATTGATGGAATGTTCCCATCTATTTCAATCAAAGAAATGTTCGGGTCTTCATTGAATCGCTCCATATCTGTCATCATCACATTCTGTTGGATTGTCAATTCATTTCCTTGCGAGTCAAAACAAACAGCAGAAAATTCTTCAAGTTCATTATCATTTTTGATCTTTGAAATCTTTGCAGTACATGCTTCATTTTTTGAAGGCATCAACTCCTGTCCAAGAAATGCATTAATTAAAGTAGACTTTCCTGAACTCATTGTTGCAATCACAGCAATTTCAAATTGTCTATTTAATGCTTTTTCAAAATTTTGCTGAATTTTTGGATCTTTTAGCGCATCAAAAGGACCGTTTTGCATATGGGCCACTAGATTTTCAAGCTCCATTAGTTTATGTGAAGTATCTTTTGCCGGGATAGGTTCAATAGTGATTTTTATGGAAGGATTTGATTCACTATATTGCTCACAAACCTCCAAAAGATCTTCATAATCTGGTATTGTACCTTTAAAACGAATATCTAATTGATTTTCATTAGCTACTTCATCAATTACAGGTAGTAAATCTTGAATCCAGACTTGCAGGCGATCTGATTTGTACTGACTTAATTTTCCCTCCTTCATTATATCTTTTCCATCAACTTCAATGATTGTTTCTACTGTGTATGGATTATATTGAATATAAATATCTGCCATGACGCAAACCCCCGTAAAATTAAATTAAGTTTATAATTTGATTAATCCCTGAATGATTGATAACTTTATAGATTCGAGAGATATCATATATCTGATTTTCTACAGTAACTTGGCCTGCTCTATCCATTTCATGAGCGGTCTTATTGTTTACATTAGAGTATTGCGTTAAATCTGCCTCATCCTCTGAAAGAAAGTCATAATAAAATTTAAACAGATTTCTTTCTTTTCTTGTTAATGGTTGTTCAGCTAAAACCATTTGCGAAAGCTTTGCAGCTAGAGCGGAAACAAAATGAACTTTTGGATTCTCAAACCCATTCTTTTCGAGATAATCTTTTGTATTATTTACAAATTTGGCTATCGATTCGCCGCTACTTTCATCAATTTCGTCCACTTTATTTACTACGAAAATTATTTTTTCATCCTTATTATTACTTAGATGCTCTTTTACCCTACCTAATAAATATTTATCATCATCTGTTCCAAGCTGTGTAGCATTTATCAAGTATATTAGCGTATCATATGAATCACTTTTTAGTACTTCCATGGTAATATCACTATGGCTATGATCCATCGAATTGTTAGTACCTGGCGTATCAATAAATGTTACTCGGGTGTTAACTGAGCACATATTTGATAAAGATCCTTCCAACTGCACCCATTTGATATTTTCATTTTCATTCCAGCTATGTAAATCTTTTTCATTCAAATCAAATAAGCAACTAAATGAACTCTCTTCATTTATGCTTGTAATAAAATGGTCGATAAACGGACGGCTTTTATATTTGTATAGTTTGGAAGTACAGGCTTCGTTTTGTGATGGAAATAGGTCCTTCCCTACAATACTGTTCAAAAACGTAGATTTACCAGCGCTCATTGTTCCAATAACCAAAAATCTTTTCTCATTAGTTTGTTGATACGAGTAATAATCTTTAAAAGATTCATAAAAGAATGAAAGAAATTGAAATTTTTTAACTTGGATTAACATCTTGGCAGATTCTAAATCACCAAATTTAAGAGCATTGGTAAAACCTATTATTTTCAAAGCATCTTTTTTATTAATTTTTAATACTTTCGTTTGAATGATTTTTTGAATAATGGAATCTTCTTCTGTTACTACTCCATATCTAAGTAATAAATAGTGAGCGAAAAAAAGGTATTTATATGTATAAAAAAGGATACTATTTTTTTTAAATTTATAACGAATTTTTCGAACTTCACTAAGTAATTGTTTTTCGTTTAACAGAATTGTATTATCTTCTTCATTCTTCGAATTAAAAAAATGCGTGTAAAATAAGCTGACTGCTTGTTTATGATTAGTAAATTGTCTATCTTTCAAAGAATAGTCGCTTAAAAGTTTAAAATAATGGTACATTGTTTTGGTATTCTCATGGAATAAAGGATATTTAGTATAAGAAAAAGCACAAACTGCTTTATAATACTCAACTATCTCTTGAGAGTCTTGCTTGAAAATGTTCTTTTTTTCAATCATATTTACTTTCCTTTCAAAAATACTCTACTATTTTTTAATAATAGCCCGGCTTCACACACAGCATTGCTTGATTAGCCTTGATGGATGACTGGCACCTCAACGTCGATTGAAAAAAGGTAAATATAGAAATGATTCAATATTGTATTATTCATTATTGATACATGCTCATCATATCCATGACACTCTTCTTCATCTCGTCTCTCAACTTCTCGGGTGCCAAGACTTCCACGCACTCTCCTTGGCTTAACAACCACATCTTAATTCCGTGTCCAAACACTTCTGCTTCAAACACAATACTGTTTTCGTCTTTAGCTACAATTCGAGCAGTTGGTAGTCTATCCATTACAGCTTGAGGAGATGGACCAATAAAACGGAATTTGATAGTCATAAGGTCACCGGCATGCATGAATTGAATTCGTTTGCGAAATTCCCCTTCTTGGAAACGTCCGCTATATGGAACCTCAAAATGTTCATCAGTAACATTACATGCTGTAATACGATCAACACGATAGATGGTTGGAAAGTTGAGATCACGCTTTGTTTGATACGCGATTAAATAAAAATAATACTCTGAAAAAATTATCCCTACGGGTTTCAATGTTCGTTCACTATCTTCGTAATCGTGTTCTCGTTGATAGCGTATATTGATCAGTCGTTTTGTATGAACAGCTTTTGCCAATTCCCAAATTAAAGAAATTAGTGATTGTTTGTGCTGTAAGTCTACATATAAATGTTTTTCATTTAACATCAGTTTTTTGATAAAGTCCTGATTGGCCGGGTGCGCAAGATTGGTCAACTTGTCGATGAGGCGATCCATATCAGCTTTTGGAAAAGCACGTGATTCAATCAGTATTTTCGCAAGAGTTAATATCTCTTCATTTCGTAAAAACAGTTCATCCCGTATTTCCAGCCTATATACTTTCTGCTTAGTGTCATAATCTAAGTATTGGTTCGTTTTTGTTTGTTCTAGAAAGTCACGAATGCTTTTAAAGTCGCGTTGAATGGTCTTTTCTCCAACCTGAAATGAATCCCCTTCTGCTTTTTTCGTGAGAACATGACCTTTACATAACCGATCATACATAGACAAAACTCGATACGTCTGATTTTGCGGTATACTCATATGTTCCTCCTTCATTTCTACTCACTATTCGAAAAGCTACTTTACATCTCCATCATACAAATCCTCTTGGACACATTATGTCCTTCAAAGAGGATTTCCTAAATATTTTCTTACACATGTCTAAAATCTTTCTCTAGTATCCTATGTAAAACAAATAAAAAGCCCTTCGAAAGTCATACGAAGGACAAGTTAATTTTACACCCCGTTGACCATTGCTAGCTTCAAATCCGTAGCCTTACGTCCTTACTTTTCGACAAGTTTTTATAAGGAAATAAAGCTTTCCAATGATTTCTAAGGTATAAACGTTTTCTCCAAACTACTAACCAACTTCCTCTTGCTTTTCCCTTTACCTTTTCATCGATGGTGCATCACTACTTATGGTAGTATCACTCCCAAAGCTACTATACTCTAGATTTAACGGACATGTTTTTTGTAATGTGAAATAAAGCTATAGTGCTAAATAAACAACTGAATAGCCAGCATTCAAAGCAAATACCTACAGCGTGTCCAAAACTTTACTCCTAAATAATGCTTCTCAACATGACTCCTTGCTAGTCTCTTTGGGATTTACAACGCAAGCCAAATGTTCTATGTCCATTTTACTACATTACAAAGATTTGCCAAGAAAAGAATTATACAATTGGTCTAGTAGTTAATCAGAACTCTATATTTTTTAGTATTTACCCAAACATTGAAATGGTGTTTGACAAATTTTATATCCAGAATTAAGATAACATATCTAAAAATTCATAGGTTTTTTAAATTATACATAGAGTGATGATGGTATAATGAATACCATATTATAAC
>NZ_JBALMO010000062.1:0-16501 GCF_036963345.1 Bacillus sp. JJ722 | reverse complement strand
ATTTTTATCGACTAGTTGACCATATAGAATAATTAAACGATTAAATTTGGTCAAGTTATCTTCTTTTTTATTATGTTGTTTATGTCTTTTTATTAAATTTTTCGTTTGACCAATGTATATATTTTTTTCCCCATCATAAACATAAACTACATCTCTATTTGACAACATATACTCAACAGTTTTAGAAATATGACTTAAGTCTAAACTGCCATTATCTAAAATATTTAAAACTATAGAATCATATTTTTTATTCATTAACTCTCTCCTTCTTAATATATATCATTTTTATGGTAGCATTCTCGAAAGTGGTGCTACCCCAATATACAGAACTTTCTACCGTCTATTAAGGTGATATAATATTGTGCAGATTATTCTTAATCTGGCACAATATTATAATCTCCGGATCCTCTAAATTACCCTCTCACTTTAACGTACGCTTAATATAATAATTAATTACGTGGATAACTCATACATGTTGTGCCTACGAAGATAGGATAATTCCAATAACCCAGACATTCTCGCTCTTTAAATGTTTCTTTAATTGCATCCCAAACGATTTTTTCAGCATCTCTCCCCTTCTTTTTTCTCATATAAGTTGAAACAAAATGCCCAGCCACATTCTCACCTTCTTCACTAAAATAGTACTATTTTATCACTTCTTACATTATAGCAACAAAATAGTATGTTGGGTGACGCTACCAAGACTTCATAAAATTAATAGTTGAACTTTTAAGCGTTTTGGTTATCAAACCAAACAGTCCTCTGAAAAATGTAAGAAGCAGAAAAGGCCTCCCAACAGTTTGGTATGTTGTTGAAAGGCTTTCTCATGTAATTTATTTAACACATTCAGAATTGTACGGACATTCTACGGTCAAATCCGTTTATAGCACTTCATTCAACAGTTACTTATGAATTGATAGTTGTACAGAAGTCATTGTATGATATGAAATTTAGTATTAAAAATCCACATTAAAAGAATGTATAAGACAATCAAAACATTGGTATATCAACAAAAGTAAAGGCTATGATTCGTTGTCGAAATCATAGCCTAAATAAGTGTTTATTTATTGTTTTGCACCTCAAAAAGAACCCGTTCTCTCAATAAGGCTTGATTTTATTTTATTTTATTTTATTAATCACTTTACGGATAAAACTTTCGGTTCTGTAATTTTTCTAAGTCTATAAATAGAAAAATTACATTTCAACTAAACAATTCCAGAATTTCTGTGTAATCGACCTCAGGATCAGGCATTAATATACCTCGCTCAATCGCATTGACCATGCGCTCTTCCTTGTCCTTTAAACGGTTATAAATACGCTCATCAATCGTATTTTTTCCGCCCTCCATGCCTTCAAGCATAAAATAATAATATTGCGTATAGTCGTCCTCACGTAAACCAAGTCGGTGAATACGGTCACGCGATTGTAGCATATGCGTTAAATTGAAGGAATACTCTAAATAAATCGCATCATGACATGTACGATGTAGCGACACAGACTCTGCTAACGTATGCGGGTTCGTAATAAGCACATCGATTTCCTGGCGCTTAAACGATTCAATAATTTCCTCGCGCTCAGACTGTGGTGTATTACCATAAATGACCTCAGCTCGAACACCTTTACGTGTCAGCTCCTCATACACCTTATCAATCGTATTTACAAACATGCACCAAATTAAGCATTGCTTACTCTCCTCATTTAACTCAAGCGCCAAATCTACAGCTGCCTTAAACTTTGATGACTTCTTCACCTGGCGAATAATGTTCATCTCTTCTTCTGAAAACGTAATAACATCTTTATCAAAGTTGTTAAACCAATTCGTCTGCGACTCCTCACCGTACATTTCAATACGGTCTATCCCCTTCAATAAAAGCTCTGGATTCGTAGACGCTTGAATAAGTCGAATATATAGATGTAGCGGATTGCCAGCATACTTACGATAAAGCAGTTCGATAATATCTTGCTCTAAAGGATTTGTTGGAACCTTAATAATGTCATCCGGATTTACTGGTGGCACGCTGAGCTCAGTCTTGGTTGTACGCCAAAAGAATGGATAAAGCTTATCGTTAATTTTTTCTACCTTTAACGCATCAGGATCGCGTAGCTCCGTTGCCTTAAAGTTAAAGAACTTTTTATATTCATCCGTATATAAAATATTTAAGAAATTATAAATATCCTCATATGTATTAGGAATCGGTGTACCTGTTAACACAAATTTATACGACGGCTTTTCAGCAATAATTTTCGCTACCTGAGCTCGCTTACTACGAACACCTTTAATTTTGTGTACCTCGTCAAATACGAGCATCGTACGCGCATCGATAATGCTGCACAAAATACTTTCATATTTTTGAAGAGACTCGTAGTTTATTAAAATTAAATTTTTGTTTAGCCCGTTAATTTCTAGCTCCATTACTGGGGCATCCTCATCGTGAATATCCAGCAAGCGCAGCTCCTTACTTTCTCCGAAGTTTTCATTAAACTCTAGCTTCCATGCGAGGAAGGAGTTTTTCGGACCAATCATAATGATACGGTCTACCTCGTTTACCTCTGGCGAATTTAGGTAGGCAAATACGCCATAAATCATCGACGTTTTCCCTGCCCCTGGTACAGAGAAGTTCCCAGCCTTTTTCATTTCCTGCATGTAAAACGAGCTCCACATTTGTCGTTCACGTAAAGGACGCACTATCTCTCGATCAACGATTTTCTTAAAGTGCTCGAACTTTTCTAATATACGCTCGTCCTGCGACTTTAATAAAACCGCATATTTTGAGCGCTCTTCAATCCAGTAAGCCTGCTGCTCTAAAAATAGCTTTAGTTCCTCGCTAACGATAAACGTGAAGCCTTTACGAGTTGCATAGCGCTCGAAGATTTTAATAATTCCATTCATCTCCATATAGTTTAAGCCGTTTTTAAAGTTCGGAAATTCACCATCTAAATATGGAATAAGCTTTTGTAGTGCATAGTCCTTCGCCTTTAATTCATAAGTCGTTAAATTGTTTTGAAGCAATAATTTTTCATTGTGTAGTGTTAAAATTAATGCATCTTCAATTAGCATTTCACTGTTCAATATGATCCTTCCTTTATCGAAAGAAATTATTTTTTCTTTAACCACATCATTAATCTCTTTAACGTATACAAGCTTCGATTGCATTTGATTTCTCCAGAGTGAATCAAACTCCTGTCTTGCTTGAATAAGCTTTTGTTGGTCAAAATGAGATGATAGCCATGATGTCGTTATATCAAACGACTCAAAATTATTTTCAATCGCCGCTGCTGTTTCATTGTTCGATCCAGTAAAGTAAATAATATTACCTTCCATATCCTCACATAGGCCGAACTTAGAGTGGAAAATACCTGACGTCTTAAAGCCAATCTTCACATCTACTTTCCCAATAGCAATGAGATAAGCTAAATTAAAAAAATTCACCTGCTCCTCAGGGCTGAGCTGCTGCTCGATTCGATCAAGCAGCTCAGTCGTCATTTCCTCACGAAGCATATAGCCGTTTTTAAGGAGCTCGAAATCCTCCTCGCTAATATCCTGAGAAATAATTAATCTCATACGACCGTTGTTAGCTATTAAGCCCTTTAAGCCCTTCGCATAGGAGGCGAGCGCCTTTGAGCTAAAATAACCGCTCACACGATCATATACTTTTGAAAGCTCTAGAACTGGATTATAAAATCCCTCTACGATATTATCGTTCGTCGTATAATACGATGGCTTTAACGGTATTTCTTTAAATACCAAGTTTTTCACCAATCGCTTTTGTTTTTTCGTTCATTGCGTTCACAATCTTTGCCAGCTTTTCCTTTGATTCCGCATCAAGACGAGCAACCTGATCTAAATCGATGCCCTCTACTGCTTTCATTGCTGTTTGCATTGAATCCACAGGCTGATCCTGAATTTTTGTAATTAACGTATCCTTAATTTTGTCGTCAATAAGCTTTTGAGATTTTTCCTTCACCTTTGACTTAGCGTTAATTTCACGAATCGTTTCCTTCGTTACATTTTCCTGATCCTGAAACGATTCGAACACGTCCTCTACTACTTCCTCGTAATCTTCTAAAAACTCCTCACGGTTCGAAGCACGTAAAATATTCTTTCCGATTTCACGAATATGGCGAGTTAAATCCCCTTTATGCGGAATGGCCATTGCTGCAAATAGCGCATTTTTCACGTTCATATATTCAACCTCATCCGATGCATCCTCTTTATTTAAAATGCCCATAATTTCTTGTAGAGGACCGTCTAAGCTTAATTCACGAGCAACGTAAAATTTACCCTCAGCATTGATGAATTCAAGGAACTCAACCATTAGGTTTGCCTTCTTCACCATTTTTTCAACTTCGCCCTTCTTCTTGTTCGTATTATGAGCATACTCCTCTACTGAGAAAAGCTTGTCGCTTACGATTACTGTATATATCTCTACAAGGTTATCGATTGGATCGTAGTCTACAGGACGCTCCTCCCCGTGCTGTAAATTAAGCTCTAAACGCTTAATATCTGTATCTGTTAGACCGTCCTCCTGATTTAAAATAACCGCCTCAAAGTAAAGGTTTGTGCCATCCTCCTGATTAATTAAACGAATACAAGTAAAGCGGCGATTTCCATCAATTACGCGACCATCGTTTAATACAACACCTGGTAAGCGTTGACCGAACATTTTAATATTATTTTTCGTTTCATTCAGCGCATTTTTATTTGAATCGATTATGTATTGCTGAAGAATATTGTTGTAAGCTTCCTTATCACTTAAATCGAGCTTATTGCCCTCAGATTCATAGCGATTAATAGAGCTAATAATACGACCGTTGCGATCATTGTAATGTAAGTATTCTACTGGAATTCGATATACCGGATAGCTGCTCGTCTTCCCTTTAATCGTTAGCTTACGAGTGCCATCTGTTTTTTCGATAATATTTTGATCAATTAGCTTTTTTAAATTTAAATTACTCATTTAGTAAAACTCCTTAATTATAAATTTCATTTAAGAACATTTCTTTATTTAAATAGAATGTCGACATTTCAGGCGAGTAGTAAACAGCTGTTTTTTGTAGCGTGGCAATGACCTTATGTACATGTAGCTGAATACCGAATTTATTCTTCACTAGCTGTAGCAAATCTTCAGCCGCAATAGACTCAAACTGCTCGATAATATGGTGTAAAAATGTCGAAAGCGTTACGTCCTCATCCTGGACAATTAAAATATAATTCGTTGCAAGTGTAATCGCTCGAATACTCTCATCAGTCCATAAAATGCGCTCATAAAAAATCGGCTCAAATCCAATATCAAATAACGGATGCGTAAAGCCTTCACTACGAATTTGCTTTAACGTGAAATAATTTGCCTCACCTACGAAAGTCTTCACCTGATTTTTAAAATCGTGAATTTGCTGAAGAGTTACGCCTGCCTGCTCTAAGCGTGTTAGCGAAATATGTTCATCATCACTAATTTTAAAAATTTGATTACTTTTTTCTAAATCATAAACCGCCTTGGCAAAAATCTGCGTTTTATGAATTGGATGGCGTGGATTTTTGAAAAAGTCCTTTTCTAAAATCTTCTGTGTGAAATAGCGTTCAATATTTCGATATTCATATTTGACGATAAACTGCCCCTTCAACGTATATCCAAACTTATTAAATAATATATTATTTACTAGTCTGGGCGAGAAATCGCTAATGACTTGAGAGCCTACCTGTACAATCTCATTGAGTATGTAGATATCGTTCACTAATAGCGATTGTAAATATTGTAGCTCCTCGTCCGTTACCTCAGCCTGCTCTACTTGAATACAATCATTCTGAACATATTCATAAAGGTACATTTGAATATAGCTTCTCAATGAATTGATACGAAGACCATACATTTCATGTACAAACTCGAGAAACTCATCAATATGAACGGGCGCAAACTCTCGGAATAAATTAATAATGAATTCCTTTTTGTCACTAATACCAATCGAAAACTCGGGCATTCTTCCATAGGTTACGCCACCTACATTTAAGAAACGACGATACAGGTTATGTAGTTCATTTTCATTACGGATATCGATATAATCCATCAAGTTTTTATTTTCCTTGTACACCTTGAGCATATTGTAGGCTCCGGGTGGAAGATCTAAAAGAAGTTGCTCAACCTGCTGGATTTCCTCGTCCGTAATTTGCTCAAAGTCATAAAAGCGGTAGCGCTGATTGCGATCCTGTAAAACATAGCTGCATCGATCACTAAAGCCTCGTACCTCATTAAAGGTGCTAAATAAATTTTCATCTAAATTGTGATCGATTAGATATTGCTTTATATGATTTAACATTTCCTCATCATTTGTAGACTCCTGTCCGTAGCGATACAGGACCTCGAGAAAGATGTTTGGCTTCGAAAGGGCGCACACTTTATTTTGGAAATTAATAAACGAACTATTATTTTCAAGCAATATTTGAAGCTGCTCCTCTGTAAAAGGATATTGACCTATACTATCAATAATATTTTCATTCCCCTTACGACAACGGAGCGAAAGGAAGTTATAGACGTACTCCTCCTCATTGAAGAGCTTCAAAAATAACTCCTTCGGGCAATCAAAATGCTTATAAAAATGGGCATACTTCGCCTCTTCCTCAGTAAAGCTAATTTTACTAATCGCACTTTTTTCTTTATTATTAATTGCCTGACGAGTTACGCCGAGCTCCTCCGCAATCTCCTGAAGTGTCTTCCCTGAAATGCGCTCAATTAAAATATCCTTATTTCGAATTGTCGATTGCTCTCCAATGTAAAAGCTTAAATCTTTATATTTTTTTCTGTACCTTATTCCGTCTGTATAAAGCAACTGTTTTTCTATAAAACTTTTAATAATATCCTCATTTACATTCGGAATCGACTCTGACAGCTCAAGAAGCGTGAACATTTGTCCATCTGCAAGCATTGATAAATAGGCCTCTAGCTGCTCCTCCGCAATTTGCATCTCATCCTTATATTGATTAAACGGAATGCCCTCTATATGATGCAGTTTTAATAGCTCACCATACGCATCCATAATGCGATTATAGGCCAATTCCTTCGCGCCAGTTTTCGCATAAAATTCGTCATACGATAACAAATTTAAATTCTGTAACGTAATGCCATGTTGAAGAAGCATATTAATATGGCTTTCAGAAAGACCGTGCACAATTAAATGCTTTACCGACAGCTTCGATAGCTCTTCCTCTCCGATTTCGAACAACGCGGTCGTAATTTTGTTCATCATAACCTTCTTATTTCCAAGCTGCTCGTATAAAAATGGCGTTTCCTGTATAAAATCATTTGCTGTTAGCTCAGCATCGATTAATTTTTTTAATGTAGGGAACGTTGTGACCCCTAATGCATGATACAAACTATATTTTTCATCATATTCGTATGTCATCATTATCATCCTCGACTAATATAGTTTAAATAATGTTCCTTCGTGTGAAATAGCATCTGTAATTGCTCGCTATAATAGGGATTATCCTTATAACCCTTCAAGCTACTATTAAGCTTTGTATATGGTATTTCGACTAAAAAGGTTTCTTCAAACATTGAAATAAATTCATCCAATGAAATATTAGTATATTGCATCAACAAATTGCTAATTAAATCGCTAGCACTTGCTGATGCGGCCTTCACAAATAATTGAACGCCACCAAGCTTTACGCCCTTAATCCGACCTGGTCTATTAAGAAGTGATTCATAAAAGGATTGCTCGAAACCTAAATAAAATAGCTCATGTTCAAACCCTGCTTTTCGTAAGGAAGCCATCGTAAAATAGCTGCCTCTTTTAACAAACACTTCAGCTTGTTTTACAAAATCCTCAAACAATTCCTTCGAAATGTTAGCTTGCTGAATCGCTGTGATGGTTAAATATTCGTTATCCGCAATATAGAACAGCCTGTAATCATTTTCTAAGTTTTCTAGCTTACGACCTATAAAAGCAGTTTGCCAAATTGGATCTTTTGGTAATGTAAAATAACGTCCAGCAAATATAACTTCCTCTAAATATTCGTCTACTGAACTATACTTAACTGATAGAATAAACGGTGGCTTTATTGAATAGCCAATTTCATTTAGCTTTTCTTCCTTTAAATCAAATTCTGTAAACTGCTCGTCTATACTGGTTGCAATAGAGGCTACCTGTGAAATTAAATAAAGTGGCTCTTGTAAATGACTTTTAAGCTCCAAAAAGTTAAAATTCGATTCCGATTTTTTATTGGTTAATTGATCTAAATCAAGTGTCGGTATATCCTTCAATATTTCATAGACGAACGAATTGTTAAACCAATACGCCTGCTTCGTTATTAGCTGTCCGTCTGGGAGGTCTGTTACATCCTTCGCATTCGATGCCTTCGGACGAACGTGCATCATCTTGGTTTCCGCCTGGCCGGGCAAATTATTTTCAATAAAAACTTTTTCACCAACCATTTTCGGCTTAAGCTGCACACCTTCACGTAAAATCGATCTAAGCGTACTCCAAAACTGATGAAGTTCCGTTTCGATAAGCTCCTCAGGCATTGTCCACCATTTCGCTCCCTTAAAATAAAGCGTATCGCCTACATATTGAAACACGACAAAGAAAAAGCTCGTCGTCGAAAACTTTCGCTTTAAAAAGCTGGTGTCCCACTCTTCTTCCGCCACTTCCATAAAGCGAATTTGCTCAAAGGACATCGATTCCTTCGGAACACCTTTTTCCTTTAGACGAACAGCCTTCACAACCGTTTGATGATTTTTTTTGAGCTCTACTGAATTTATGCCAGCCTGCTCGAGCATTGCATTCGATATCGTTGAATATAGAGAATGGGCACCAATTAAGGAAGAGTTAATACCTAGCACTCGTCCTATATCGTCCAGACTATGTCCTCGGAAACGATTTAATTGTTTTATTATGAAGGGGATATTTAACATAAAACCACCACCTCTATTAATTTGTTTCATAATTATCCAATTACTTTTAACATTATTACNNTACACTTATTTTAATTATTTTCATAGATTTATAGGCAAACCCATTAGTAGTTCTTCCCATATATGTTAATAGTACAATTCAATCCATTTTAATAAATATTGCCTATTATAGTTGTACCATTGTGAACATAGTAAATATTTCTTCCCGTTCACTACAATTGGGGTTTTATAGTATCTATTACGACCTTTATGATCTTTCTTTTGTTGGTCAACATCACTCATATAATTAATTTCTTTTAACAATGGGTAGTTTAAATTCAATGTACTTTTTGAATACTCCTGTGTTTGTAACAACTGTATTTCCGTTATAGGAATTTTATTGCTTTCAAGTATTTTTTTCAGTACTGTTTGTGCTATGACTCCTTCTTTTTTTTCAGATATCCCCTCTATATCAGCTTTAATTTGTTTTTTAGTAATTATAAATTTTTCCTCTCCAAAAGTACTTTGCTCTAACCCTTTCGCAATTGTATCTTTAATCTTATCAGAAAGTTTTTGACTCTCATGCATCATTCTATGTAGTTTCTCACAATTTTCCCAATGTTTTTCCCATAAATCTTTACCGACCATTTCCTGAAACTGAAAATTTAATCTTGTTGGTCTACACCTAGCTTCATATTCTTCTAAATGGTTTATGATAACATTTAAATTTCGGATGTTACGAGTCTTAGGGGACAGCTTTGCATCACTGAGAATCCAATCTCTCCAATAGGAATTTCCCTTAGATTGATTACACTTACCACAAGCTGGGACTAAGTTATGTATCTCCGAAATATAACCAGTAGGTCTTTTATTATGAATTAATGGACGGAAATGGTCCCACTCAGTATAGTTGCCACCACAATAAGCGCATCTAATAGAAGCATTCATTCCAAGAATTTCAAGAACAATTCTAATTTCCTTATCAGTAGGTACTATACAAGGAATAATTCCATTAACAAACGCATTAGTTATACTGGATGTTCGCCCAGTAATCTTTACTGGTGTAGGCATTTTAAACAAATTTGTTACGTCCATAACACCCTCCAAAAGTACAATATCATTCGTATTTTTATTCTATAGGACCGCTTCAAAAAACATAACTATATATGTTTAAGGTATTTAGGATTAACTTTAAGTCGCGTATTTAAATGATGCTTCATCCAATAATAATTATCTCTGTCATAATTATTGTTACAAATTAATGTAAACTCATCCCTTAACACTACGTTCTCAAACATAAAATAATCTCTATTTTTTTGACCACTTAACATACTCATAAAAGAAAAACCATAAGTTGAATAATTATTGATACCCGCTGTTCCCTTTGGGATAATATTTGCTATTTCTTTTATAGTAAAATCTTTTGTAATGTCCTTCCGTTGCTTTTCAACTTCCACTAATAAACTTACAAATAGTTTATCTGCATTGACATGGTTTTCAATATTTGTTGTACTAAACAGTTTAGATTCTGAACATTCCCAATCAAAAGCACCTATTTATGACTCCCCCCTTTAGATTTTAATAATTACTTATTTCCCGATTAATTCTTTTTCAAAGGTAAACTTTGTTACATACTTGTTTGATATTACTTTTTGATCTGATACGAACGTTACACTATATCTAGCTCTAGTTAATGCAACATATAAGCCAGCCTTTGACTTCAGACTACTTATTGCAAGGTAATCATTTTGTAAAAACTTCTTAATTGGCCCATTAACAAGAATAAGAACTCTTACTAAAGTCAGCCCCTTTGACTTGCCAAAATTTAATGGCTTTAAATTATCTGGACTTTTAGTTCTTTTATCATATCTTAAAACTACTGGCTTATATTGTTCTATATATTCCTGTAAGTCATGACTTCTAATATAAAAACCCCATCATGACCGATTATATGTTTGTTGAAGTGGTATGAGGCATTTCAGGATAAAGCGAATCAGCTATATCGCATATTAGTTGGTTACCCCTATTACACTCAGTCTTAAAATAAATGGAACAAATTTCTTGTTCTTCCCACTCGGCAAATAAATTGAATATATTGGTACCCTTATATTTTTTATTCTTTCTTCCGTTATTTACGAGATACTGCTCTCTTTTTTGCGTAATCCATACTTCCTTCAAATTGGAACGCTCCAATATATTTATCACCAATCCTTATACGATTCTTCAATTCTAAACAGCTGAAGCGTTTCTTTCGACATGTTGTAATAGAGGGACACACCGCCAGTTCCGCTTGTTTTTGAATATAATAAAATAGTGGAGTTTCCTTAAAACAGGATTAATCGAGATGTGTTATTAACTCCTCCTCTATTCATAGTTATACCTTAACTAACAGTTTAATCCTATCTGGCCTTAAATGAGAGATACACTTGCTCTAAAAATGCTATAAACTTATCATTATTAAAATTGTAATAAGCTAGATTATCATCACAGAACATCAAATGTATAGCATCCCTATTTTTATTTATCCAAAAGCAAGTTTCTCTCTTCTTATTTCGTTTTAATGGAAGCTGGGTTAACTGCTTGATATCTTCCTCTTGTATACTGTTTGCCTTAACGTCAATAACAACAATTAAATGCGGTGAATGCTCATCTGGTTTATCATTCATATCAATCATCATCCATCGTTTATTAGGTACACTGTTTAAAAATATCGAATACCCTTCTTTTCTACTAAACTCTAGATCAATATCATAATTAGTCGCTACTGTTTTTATAAAAGCAGTATTTATTTTCTTAGGATAGGAGTGATTAAACATTTATGAACCCTCCACTCTAATAAAACTGGATTTCCATATCTAATTCATATAAAACTACTAAATATCTCTTCTTTAACATTCACCCTTAAAAACAATCACTATGGAATAATTCCTGACAAACTCCTTTTGGATTTTGATTTCCTTCCCTATCTCAGTAAGGATTTCTATCCCCTTCCTATGCGCTGAAACCCCAAAATTTAGCTATTCAAACTCGAAAGGTAGCATAATCCTCACTTTTTTGTATCTATCTTATTGTCCCAAATTAAGCTCTTCTAAAACGATGATGTTGATACTTCATCAAAAGAAAAAAGATTATTTTTGAATGGCACCAACCATGGCGTAGTTAAATGTTCCACTAAAATAAAGTGTCAAACTACAATTTATCTTGCTTATGGTAGGCATAATTAATCAAGTCTTCAATCGTTAAAATTGGATTTTCGCTCTCTAATTTTTCTAGTGGAATATAAGCTTCGTGTTGTTTTAGTTTATGTCTTCTTATTTTCCTGATGTCAAAGTCTAGCCTTTCTTGTAATTCGATTTGTTTTTGTTTTCCAATTGTTGAGATTGGATGGCCTGGATCCACGTGTAGAATGAGAGATTGTAAACTCCCTCCATGTAAAGTCGCAAACTTTCTTTGTTTTTCCCTATAATAACCGATTACAAGCTCCTTATTTGCGTCTTTGAATGACACTCCTGGTAACTGAAAAAGGTATTCGTGAATTTTTGTAGCCACAGATTCTTCTTTAAAATGTCTTAATTTATTTGTCAATTATATTCTCCTCCCATCAATATCCTATAGAATTTTCAAAAATATAGTTTACTCTATTATTCCATCATTTCCACATATCAGCAAGAAAGACATAGGGCTATTTCACTAATCAGTTTTGAATTCTATAGGTCTCTTCTTCTTAATCCCATGAAATCCATTCAACATTTCAGCACTTATATGGTTAATAGGTATTATCCGTTCAACTATTACTCCTCAAAAAAATCCCCCTTCGGCAGATTAAGAAGGGTGGTTATTTTTTCACTATTTGGCTTACTATCACATCTCAAATTACTGATTTTGAGTAAAGAGCCTTTTATAAATTTGAAGGTCCTTATTTTGTTAAACTTTTATCAAGATGAAGAAGCAGAACATGACCTCTACGCTGCAAGCGTATGGGATATGATCTCTTATATTTTAGGTTTTGAGGAGCTGTACAAGCGATAATATGATTTGGTATTTCCGTTAGTTTTCTATAGTGTGTGAAAATGTTGATTTATAGGCGTTTTTGAAATTCTTAAAGTATAAAATCTTAAAACTTTTCAAAGGTTGTTGGTTAGACTACTTCCTCTTCAATTCTACGTACTTTTTGATATATTTTTTCCTCGATAAATTTATGGTTTTATAAAATGAATCGGATAATTCCAAATTCACTCCACTAAGTATCAAGCTGAGCCAACCTTCAGTTTCACAATCCTTTTCAGAAAAACATTGCCATCAAACTTATTGCCTTTTACAAATGATATTTATCCAAAGTATGTTAAGAATGATATATTATTAGGTTTTAGGTTTTCTCGAGTGAAAAAAGAAATGGTTTCGTTACAAATTGTTTAATGAAATATAGATCATCTTTCTAGAAAATTAGATGTTTTGAAGTGAAATCAAATTATTGTTAACTGATTAGTATTTTCCATTTTCCCCATACACTCTAAGTTAACCAACTATGTAATAACCTGTATAATAGACTAGTTATCAGTGTATTTAAGGAGAACAAACATCTATATGAATAAGGTAAATAAACGAATACTTTCAATAGCAAATCCTACATTAGCCACAGAATGGCATCCTTCAAAAAATGGAGATTTAACTCCTCATGACATAACCATCGGATCAGGAAAAAAAGTGTGGTGGTTTTGTTCTAAAAATCCACAACATGAATGGGAAGCTAAAGTTCTTAATAGAGGAAAAGGAAACGGCTGCCCATATTGTAGTGGCAATAAGGTTTCCCAAGACAACTCCTTACAAACACTTAATCCTAAGCTTGCGAAAGAATGGCATCCTAGTAAGAATGGTACACTCACACCAAATGAAGTCACAACAGGTTCTAATAGAAAGGTTTGGTGGTTATGTCCGAAGAATGAGTCGCACAGTTGGCAAGCTGTTATTTCTAGTAGGCATACTGGAGGTCACGGGTGTCCGTATTGTTCAGGTAAATTAGCTTCAGAGGAAAATAGTTTAGCTACTCTTAATCCAATGCTTGCAAGAGAATGGCATCCCAGCAAAAATAGTAGAAAAACGCCAAACGACTTTACTGTTAATTCAGGAAAAAAAGTGTGGTGGCAGTGTCATATCAATCCACTACATGAGTGGCAAGCTGTTATCGCAAGTAGAAATAATGGACACGGTTGTCCTGAATGCGGTAGAGAAAAAACTGAAAAATCTCGAAAAAAAATCATTGAAGAAAAAAGCCTAGGCTTACTACGGCCAGATTTCCTGAATGAATGGCACTATGAACATAACCAGGATATCTCCCCTTTTTCAATAGCTTCTAAATCGTCAAAACGGGTTTGGTGGAGATGTTCAGTAAATCAAGAACATGAGTGGAAAACAACCATTTCAGCACGTGTAAATGGAAGTAAATGTCCTTATTGTATTGGACGATTATCTACTCCATTCACTAGTCTTGCTTTTGTAAACCCTTTGTTAGCTGATGAATGGCATCCCAAAAAGAACAAAGGATTAACTCCTGACGACGTGATGCCTAGTTCAGGAAAAAAAGTTTGGTGGCAATGTCAGTTTAACCCTGACCATACCTGGCAAGCAACTATAGCAAACCGCCATGGAAGGGGCGATAGATGTCCACACTGCCATTCAGCTACATCCTTTTCTGAACAAGCTATTTTGTTCTACTTAGAACAAAGCTTTCTAAACATTTCTAATCGAGAAATGTTTAAAGACGATACGGATAAAAAAGAAGTAGATATATATATTCCTTCCATCTTTTTAGGTATTGAATTTGATGGTTATTATTATCATGAAAATAGAGTCATTCAAGATAAGGAAAAGAACAAGTTTTTAAGTGACATTGGTATACAACTCATCCGGATTAGGGAAAAACCTTTAAAAGAAATGCAAGACTTCTCTTGCGTGAACCACTTGGTAGAGCCTAATAATTTTGATCAACTAGAAAAAGCCATTCTTTTCATTATGAATTATATACTTGAAAATTACACCCTTACTGAGATAGTAAAACTTTCTATTAAGCGTACAAAAGAAAATGTAAATATAAAAGAAGACCGTTTTAAAATCTACGAACAATATAGTTTACATAACAAAGAGAAGAATTTAAATGACCTCTACCCTGAAATTTCAAAAGAATGGCATCCAAACAAAAATGGAAAGCTTAAGTCCAACCATGTCACTTACGCTTCTAATAAAGTAGTCTGGTGGATATGTCCTAAAAAACATGAATATCAAAAAAGTGTAAGTAATAGAACATCAAATAAGCGTAAAGGGGGTTGTCCTTATTGTGCGGGGAAACTTGTAGATTCTACAAACAGTTTAGCTGCTGTGAATCCTACTTTGGCAAAAGATTGGCATCCCACTCTAAATAATGACTTAACACCACACGATGTAGTTCCAGGAAGTCAAAAGAAAGTCTGGTGGATATGTGGTACAAATCCTAATCACCTATGGGAAGCATTAATAAATAGTAGAAACAGAGGAAAAGGTTGCCCCTATTGTACAGGAAGGAAGATCGGATTAGACAACTCTTTGTTAGCAAAGAATCCAGAAGCTGCAATATTATGGCATCCTATTAAAAATGGTGAATTATCCTCTTCTGATGTAGCGCCTAATTCACATCTACGAGTTTGGTGGCAATGCACGACGAATCATAAGCACGAATGGGAAGCAATCATATCACACATTAATAAAGGTAGTGGCTGCCCTGAATGTGCAAAAGTGGTTCGTAAACAGAGAGCATTAGAAACAAAGGCCCTTACACAATTTATAAAACTTCAAGAGTTGGCCAAAGAGAAAGAAGGACTCCTACTCTCTACTAATTATCTAGGTGCAAGAGTAGACCACGATTGGAAATGTAAAAAAGGCCATGAATTTCAAATGAAACCCAGAAATTTAATCGAAAAACAATCATGGTGTCCAACCTGCAAAGAAACAAGGTAGTTCATTAACCCCCAAATAGATGTTTTGGGGGTTACTCTGCCGATAGTGTTTAGTCTATAACTTTCTCTAATACAATTCGTTCTTTAAATCCTCCTCGTTTTTCTAACTTATTAGCCTTTATCATTAACACCTTATCCATATTTAAATGAAAAGCGTGTGCTATCCCATCTATTACTTCTAAAATATCAGCTAACTCTTCTTCGTTAGGCGTAACTTTAAACTCTTCTAATTCTTCTAATAATTTATGAAGCAACAACGGTTTAACCTCTTCTTCCGTAGCAACATAAGTAAACGGTACGTTGTTATTCTCCTTAATAATTTGTGGTATGTAATCCCTTACTAATTTGTTATATATTTTTTCAGTCATTTGATATCCCCCTATCCCTTAAATGAAATCCAAAACTTTTTAACGTAATCTTTTTCAATTGCGATTTGGAGTTGATCGTAATCCTTCGTGCTACTTTTCATACGTAGTAGCAGCTGCTTATTTCTCTCTTCTAAACGTTCCACATCTTCTTCAGATGGCAGGCGATTAGATTTCTCTGAGTTTTCCCCTTTATGGCAGTATACTAAATTCCATAAGTCATCCGAAAACATATAAGACCATGGAATAACATGATCAACAG
>NZ_JBALMO010000061.1:0-21237 GCF_036963345.1 Bacillus sp. JJ722 | reverse complement strand
CTTCAGCGCCGATGGTAGTTGGGGGATTCCCCCTGTGAGAGTAGGACGTTGCCAGGCTTACCTAAAAGATCAGCTAAATAGCTGATCTTTTTTTATTGGAAAAATAGTAATAATATCGTATAATTTACAATTACAACCATGAAAATGAAATAAACCCTTCCTTTTTTTAATAATAATTAAAAACTAAGTATAAATGAATATGAAAATTGGCGATTATAGAAGGGAACGACAAGACACCTAGGTTGCACAAAGGTGTTTTTTCTCATATAATTATAGTCAAATATAGTCAAAGTCAGAATCGAATTGTCAGATTCATCTTAGAAAAAACAGTAAGTCGGATTGGAGGGGGGCAGATGAAAAGCATATCTGACATAATTGAACACTATTTAAAGAAAGTTCTTAATCAAAGTGAGCAGGAAATTGTCATTATAAAGCGAAGTGAAATAGCAGATAAGTTTCAATGTGTTCCTTCACAAATCAATTATGTTATAAATACTCGTTTTACAACCGAAAAAGGATATGTTGTTGAAAGTAAACGTGGTGGTGGTGGATATATACGAATTGCAAAAGTAAGATTGTATGACCATGCTCATGTAATCGATCAGCTACTACACCTTATTGAAGATAAACTACCTCAGCAAATAGCTGAAAATATGATTTTTCGATTAGTGGATGAAGAAATTATTAATAATCGTGAGGCAAAACTCATGTTAAGCGTGATAAATCGATCTGTATTACTCGTTGATTTACCGTTCCGTGATGAACTAAGGGCACGGATGATGAAAGCGATGCTCACGAGTTTGAGGTATCAGTAATTGTTATTAAAGAGGTGATTCGGATGATTTGCCAGGAGTGCAAACAAAAACCGGCTACTCTTCATTTTACAAAGATTATTAATGGGGAAAAAACCGAAGTTCATTTATGTGAAAAATGCTCTCAAGGAAATAGCGAAATTCTCATGATAGATGCTAGCTCGACCTTTTCTATTAGTAGTATTTTAGCCGGTCTATTAAATATTGATCAAAGTATTACTTCACCGCAGCAAAGTCCTTTTATAAACAGAAACGATATTCGTTGTGATAATTGTCATATGAGCTATGCGCAATTTGCAAGTGCTGGTAAATTTGGCTGTTCTTCATGTTATCAAGCATTTAGTAAGCAACTAGAACCAATATTGAAGCGACTTCACAGTGGAAATTCAACACATATTGGTAAAATACCGAAAAGAATCGGTGGAAGTATCTCACTTCGCAAGAAAATTGAAGATCTCAAGCAAGCCTTGCAGTTAAGTATCTTGCAGGAGGAATTTGAAAACGCTGCGGAAATAAGAGATGAAATTCGTTTACTTGAGAAAGAAGCAGAGCACTCCGAAGAAAGGAGTGATCATCATTGAGTCTACAGAATTTCTTGAATCAGGCGCTAAGTTCTTGGATGAATGAAGAAGGACCTGAATCAGATATTGTCTTAAGCAGCCGAATTCGTTTAGCTAGAAATTTAAAAACCTATACATTCCCACCTATGCTTGAAAGCGAGGAAGCTTCAGAAATCATTGAGATTTTTGAAGAGAAACTTGAAGATTTAATGAATGAAAAGCAACTGGAAACGCTCAACATGGCAAATATGAGTCCTCTAGAGAAATTAATGCTTGTTGAAAAACATTTGATCAGTCCGCATTTAGCCGAGAATTCACATTTTGGTTTAAGCCTACTTTCTGAAGATGAAAAAATCAGCATTATGATAAATGAGGAAGATCATTTACGAATTCAATGTATATTATCGGGCTTACAATTATCCGAAGCATTAGAAATGGCAAGTAGTATTGATGATGCCATTGAGGAACAAGTGGATTACGCTTTTGATGAGAAACGAGGATATTTAACAAGCTGCCCTACAAATGTAGGTACTGGATTAAGGGCTTCCGTAATGATGCATTTACCAGGACTTATTCTCACTCAACGGATGAATCGAATTATACCGGCTATAAACCAATTAGGTTTAGTAGTTAGAGGGATTTATGGAGAAGGCAGTGAAGCACTAGGCAATATATTTCAAATTTCGAATCAAATTACATTAGGTAAATCAGAAAGTGACATAGTAGAAGATTTAAAGAGCGTTGTACAACAACTGATTACACAAGAAAGATTGGCTAGAGAAGCATTAGTCAAAACCTCAAACATACAATTAGAAGATAGAGTATTTAGGTCGCTAGGTATTCTTTCAACCGCTCGAATAATGGAATCAAAAGAAGCAGCTAAATGTTTGTCCGATGTAAGATTGGGTATAGATTTAGGATATATTGAAGATATCTCTAAAACCATTCTTAATGAACTTATGATTTTAACTCAGCCGGGTTTTCTACAACAGTATGCAGGCGGAGTATTAAGACCACAAGAGAGAGACTATCGCCGAGCAGCTTTTATTAGAGACCGCTTGAATATGGAAACACATAAAGAGTGAGGAGGAAATACTTATGATGTTTGGAAGATTTACTGAGAGAGCCCAAAAGGTTTTGGCATTAGCACAAGAAGAAGCAATTCGATTAGGTCATAACAATATTGGAACTGAACATATCCTACTTGGACTTGTTCGCGAAGGTGATGGTATTGCAGCGAAAGCTTTATATGCACTTGGCTTAGGTGCTGATAAAATTCAAAAAGAAGTTGAAACATTAATCGGTCGTGGACCTGATGCGAAGCAAACGATTCATTATACTCCTAGAGCCAAGAAAGTTATTGAACTTTCAATGGATGAAGCAAGAAAGTTAGGACACTCTTATGTAGGTACTGAGCATATTCTTTTAGGTTTAATTCGTGAAGGAGAAGGAGTAGCTGCAAGAGTGTTGAATAATTTAGGAGTGAGCTTAAATAAAGCTCGTCAACAAGTGTTACAACTTTTGGGAAGTAATGAATCAGCAGGTCATCAAGGTAATACTTCTGCAACAGCTAGTACTCCTACTTTAGATAGCTTAGCTCGTGATCTTACTGTAATCGCTCGTGAAGGTAGTCTTGATCCTGTTATTGGTCGAGGAAAAGAAATTCAGCGTGTTATTGAAGTGTTAAGCCGTCGTACAAAAAACAATCCGGTTCTAATTGGGGAACCTGGTGTTGGTAAAACAGCAATTGCAGAAGGTCTAGCTCAACAAATCGTAAATAATGAAGTACCAGAGATTTTACGCGACAAACGTGTTATGACATTAGATATGGGAACGGTTGTTGCTGGCACAAAATATCGTGGTGAATTCGAGGATCGTTTAAAGAAAGTTATGGATGAAATTCGTCAAGCAGGTAATATTATTCTGTTTATCGATGAACTTCATACATTAATTGGTGCCGGTGGAGCAGAGGGTGCTATTGATGCCTCTAATATTCTTAAACCGTCATTGGCACGTGGTGAACTTCAATGTATTGGTGCTACTACACTTGATGAATACCGTAAATATATTGAGAAAGATGCAGCGCTTGAACGTCGTTTCCAACCGATTCAAGTGGATGAGCCATCTATAGAAGAATCTATTCAAATCTTACAAGGTTTGCGTGATCGATATGAAGCGCATCATAGAGTATCTATTTCAGATGATTCTATTGAAGCAGCTGTTAAACTTTCAGATCGATATATATCAGATCGCTTCTTACCAGATAAAGCAATTGACTTAATAGATGAAGCGGGTTCTAAAGTTCGTCTTCGTTCATATACGACTCCTCCAAACTTAAAGGAATTAGAAATAAAACTTGAAGAGGTGCGCAAAGAGAAAGATGCAGCTGTTCAAAGCCAAGAGTTTGAAAAGGCAGCTTCATTACGCGATACTGAACAACGCTTACGAGAAAAATTAGAAGAAACGAAGAAAGTTTGGAAAGAGGAGCAAGGTAAAGAAAACAGTGAAGTAACAGTTGATGATATTGCGACAGTTGTATCTAGCTGGACTGGTGTTCCTGTTACTAAACTTGCACAAACAGAAACTGAAAAGCTGCTAAACATGGAAAGCATTCTTCATAAACGTGTCATTGGGCAAGACGAAGCTGTTATTGCAGTAGCAAAAGCGGTACGTCGAGCTAGAGCTGGTTTGAAAGATCCAAAACGTCCTGTTGGTTCTTTTATTTTCTTAGGACCAACTGGTGTTGGTAAAACAGAGCTTGCAAGAGCATTAGCTGAATCTATTTTCGGTGACGAAGACGCGATGATTCGTGTAGATATGTCTGAATACATGGAGAAACATGCAACTTCTCGTTTAGTTGGTTCACCTCCAGGTTATGTCGGTTATGAAGAAGGTGGTCAATTAACAGAGAAAGTTCGTAGAAAACCTTATTCCGTTGTACTGCTAGATGAAATTGAGAAAGCACATCCAGATGTGTTTAACATTCTTCTGCAAGTACTTGAAGATGGTAGACTGACTGACTCTAAAGGACGTACTGTAGACTTTAGAAATACAATTCTAATTATGACATCCAATGTAGGTGCTTCTGCCCTACAAAAAAATAAATATGTAGGCTTCAACATTCAAGATGAGGGGCAAGATTACAAAGATATGAAGGGTAAGGTAATGGAAGAGCTGAAAAAAGCATTCCGTCCTGAATTCTTAAACCGTATTGATGAAATGATTGTTTTCCACTCATTAGAGAAGAAACATTTAGAAGAGATCGTTCAATTAATGACTAAACAGCTTGTTAATCGTTTAGAAGAACAAGATATTTACGTAGAGTTATCTGATGCGGCTATAGCTAAAATTGCGGAAGAAGGATACGATCCAGAGTATGGTGCTCGTCCGATTCGCCGAGCTATTCAAAAACACGTAGAGGATCAACTTTCTGAAGAATTACTAAAAGGTAATATTCATAAAGGTCAGCGTGTGAAAATTGATATGGATAACGGTGAATTTATAGTAAAGCCTGTAGAAGTAGCTTCAACGAGTAAATAATCAACCCAAAACGCACAGAGCTTTATAAGCCTTGTGCGTTTTTTAATCTATTTGTAAGAAATCCTTAATCTTTTTTTAAGAAAACTTTTCTATAATAGTTTATATCGTAAATAATAGGAAGATTTGCGGCGGCGGATTTAAATAAAAAAGTACTTTAAGAAATAATAAAAACGACATGAATATAAATTAATTTTAATAAAATTAAAGGGGGTATTTGGTTGGCGAAAAAGAAGACCAAATTTATGTGCCAATCTTGTGGATATGAATCCCCTAAATGGATGGGGAAATGTCCAGGCTGCGGCGAATGGAACAAGATGGTTGAGGAAATTGAAATCGTAAAACCTCAACGAAAAGGGGCTTTTACTCATACACTTAACTCTAGTGGAACACGAGTCAAAGCAGCTCCGATTACAACTATTCAAACAGATCAAGAATCAAGAATGATGACGGATTTGAATGAGCTTAACCGGGCCCTAGGTGGTGGAATTGTCAACGGTTCGCTTGTGTTAATCGGTGGCGATCCAGGAATCGGAAAATCTACATTGCTATTACAGGTATCTGCTCAAATGGCACAAAAACAAAAAAAGGTTTTGTATGTGTCTGGTGAAGAATCTGTTAAACAAACAAAACTCCGTGCGGATCGTTTGGGAACAGTTAGCGATCATTTATATGTATTCTCTGAAACGGATATGGATTTCATTGAACAAGCGATTAATGAGGTAGAGCCTAACTTAGTTATTATTGATTCCATTCAAACGGTGTTTCAATCGGAAGTAACATCAGCTCCAGGAAGTGTTTCACAGGTAAGAGAGTGTACAGCATCATTAATGAGAATTGCGAAAACAAAAGGAATTGCGATTTTCATAGTGGGGCATGTTACAAAAGAAGGAAACATAGCTGGACCAAGATTATTGGAGCATATGGTGGATACGGTTCTATACTTTGAAGGTGAAAGACATCATACGTATCGAATTGTGCGAGCTGTTAAAAACCGTTTCGGTTCAACGAATGAAATGGGAATATTCGAGATGAAAGAACATGGGCTTGAAGAAGTGGAAAATCCTTCAGAAATTTTTTTAGAAGAACGTTCACAAGGTGCAGCTGGATCGACTGTTGTGGCATCGATGGAAGGAACAAGACCTGTATTAGTTGAAATTCAAGCGCTTATCTCTCCAACTAGTTTTGGAAACCCAAGAAGAATGGCTACTGGTATTGATCATAATCGGGTACCTCTTCTTATGGCCGTGTTAGAAAAGCGTGTAGGGCTACTTCTCCAAAATCAAGATGCGTATTTAAAGGTAGCAGGCGGTGTTAAATTGGATGAGCCGGCTATTGATTTAGCGATTGCTGTCAGTATTGCATCAAGCTTTCGCGATCAACCAACAAGACAAACTGATTGTATCATAGGGGAAGTTGGTTTAACGGGTGAAGTTCGTAGGGTATCAAGAATTGAGCAAAGAGTGCAAGAAGCAGCGAAATTAGGTTTTGAAAGAGTTATTCTCCCTGAAAACAACATCGGAGGTTGGAATCCTCCAAGAGGTATCGAAATAGTAGGTGTAGCTACTGTTTCTGAAGCGTTGAAGCAAGCGTTAGGAGGATAAATATGAGTGAAAAAAAAGCTGAGAAAACAAAATCAGAGATATTACAGCTTGTGGCTCCTGGTACCCCTTTACGCGATGGTATTGACAATGTTCTAAGAGCAAATACAGGTGGATTAATCGTTGTTGGATTTAATGATAAAGTCAAAGAAATCGTTGATGGTGGCTTCAAAATCGGCTGTCCTTGTACGCCTAGTTCTTTATATGAACTGGCGAAAATGGATGGAGCTATTATTTTGAATGAAACAGGAGATAAAATATTGTTAGCCAATGCGCAGCTAGTACCAGATTCATCTATTCCCTCAAGAGAAACGGGGATGAGACATCGTACGGCAGAGCGTGTAGCTAAAGAAACGAAGGCGCTAGTAATTGCTATATCACAGCGGAGGACCATAATTACTGTATATCAAGGAAGTTTTCGCTATTCGCTAAAAGATATTGCAGTTATTCTCACAAAGGCTAACCAAGCTGTTCAAACACTTGAGAAGTATAAAGCTGTTTTGCAGCAAAGTATCAGTGGCTTAGGACTATTGGAATTCGAGGATCTTGTATCTTATGCAGATCTTTTGCGTGTTCTTCATCGCTATGTGATGTTTATTCGCATTAAGAATGAATTATTGTCTTATTTAACTGAGCTTGGTGTAGAAGGTAGATTAATTCGCTTACAAATGAATGAGGTTATTTCTTCATTAGAGGAAGAAGACGAATTAATTGTGAAAGACTACTTATGTCCCCCTAATGGAGATGCCAAAGAAGTATTACTCAAACTGAAAGAATTATCCAATCAACAATTCCTAGAAGACAGTACGATTCTAAAAGTACTTGGATATAACGGCTATGTCCCGCTTGATGAGATGATTACGCCAAGAGGATATCGTATACTTCATAAAATACCAAGGCTTCCAGCTCTTATTATTGATAACTTAGTTCAATCATTTACAGACTTCCATTCGATTATGAACGCTTCTGTAGAAGAACTTGATGATGTTGAAGGAATCGGAGAAGTAAGAGCGAAGAAAATCAAAGAAGGTCTACGTCAAATAAGAAGTTATATGCAAGCGGAAAGATCAATGTAAGATTGAATCACCATAGTTTAGGGATTTGAAGAAATATATTTTACTTTTAAAATTTGTGAAAAGGTGAAACCTTTTAGGGTTTAAATACGTACTAATTTAAAGGTATGTACTTTATTAAAAACTAACTAATGACAGGTTTTAAAAAAAATAAATTGCTTATAATGAATAAGGGAGGTGAAAAGGATGTTAAAACGAATTATACAAGCATGTTTGTTAATTATTGGAGGAACTTTAGGGATGATTTTAATTCCTAAGATATTAATTCTGATAAGTGCTGATGATATTAATTATATTAACAATCCTTATGTGACAGCTATTTTAGGCGCAATCATTTTTTATCTTATTACTTTTTGGTCGGTTGATTATGTGTTGAATTTCATTAAATGGATGGAAGAATTGCTTGTGAAGGCTCCAATAACTGATATTATTTTTGGTACGATTGGTTTAGTCATTGGACTAATAGTAGCTTTCTTAATTGGTTATGCATTATCATCCATTAAGGTTCCGGTCGTCAACACAGTCGCTCCAATTGTGATAACCTTACTGTGCGGATACTTAGGTTTCCAAGTAGGAACGAAGAAGCGTGATGAATTGCTTGGCTTGATTAAAAGTGGAAATAAGAAAAAGAACCTAGAAGTTGAGGAAGAAAATTCTGAACATGGGATGAAATCTACCTATAAGATTCTAGATACTAGTGTCATTATCGATGGTAGAATAGCGGATATTTGCCAAACAGGATTTGTGGAAGGTACATTGGTCATTCCTCAATTCGTATTAGAAGAATTACAACATATCGCTGATTCATCTGATGCCTTAAAGCGTAATCGTGGACGTAGAGGTTTAGACATATTGAATCGAATTCAAAAAGAAGTAGCTATTAATGTAGAATTCTACGAAGGTGATTTTGAAGAGATTCAAGAAGTTGATAGTAAGCTAATTAAGCTAGCAAAAGTGATGGAAGGTATTCTTGTAACAAATGACTTTAATTTAAATAAAGTATGTGAGTTTCAGAACGTACCCGTGCTAAACATCAATGACTTAGCAAATGCGATTAAACCGGTTGTTATTCCAGGTGAAGAAATGAACGTTCTCGTTATTAAAGACGGTAAAGAGCAAAATCAAGGTGTTGCTTATTTAGATGATGGTACAATGATTGTAGTAGAAGAAGGAAGAGACTACATTGGTAAGCAAATCGATGTAATTGTAACGAGCGTACTACAAACATCTGCAGGACGCATGATTTTTGCGAAGCCAAAATTACTAGAAAAAGCTTTATAGCAGAAGACGGGAGAATAGTTGAATATGTTTTATGAAGTCATTATACTAGCCGCTGGACAAGGTAAGAGAATGAAAGCAGGAAGAAATAAAATATTTCTTGAACTTGCGAATGAACCTCTTATTGTTCAAACGATAAAGGTATTTGATCAAGATCCATATTGTAAGCATATTATTCTTCCTATAAACCCGCAGGAAAAACAACCTTTTGAAGAATTGATTGGGCAATACCAATTCAACAAAAGAATTCAATTGGTAGCTGGTGGAAAAGAGCGGCAAAACAGTGTATATAACGGCTTGAAACATGTATCTGAATCAGACACAAATATTGTACTTGTTCATGATGGAGCACGTCCATTTGTTAAAAAGGAATTAATTTATCAATTGGTAAAGAGTGCGAAAGAACAAGGTAGTGCCATTCCGGGGGTGCCTGTGAAAGATACGATCAAGAGAGTGAAAGACGGACAAGTTATAGATACTGTAGAACGATCAAGCTTGTGGGCGGTGCATACGCCACAAGCTTTTCGTGTTTCTGTATTGAAAAAAGCGCATGAAGCTGCCGAAGCGAGAGGATTTCTTGGAACAGATGACGCTAGTCTTGTAGAAGAAGTTGGAGATGCGGTTTATATGGTAGAAGATGATTATGATAATATAAAAATTACGACGCCAGAAGATTTATATATTGCTGAAATGATTTTTAGCAAGTTAAGATATAAAGAAAAAGGAGAATGAACATGTTTCGAATTGGACAAGGCTTCGATGTACACCAATTAGTAGAGGGAAGACCTTTAATTATCGGAGGTATTACGATACCTTACGAGAAAGGTTTGCTTGGTCATTCAGATGCTGATGTATTGTTGCATACAGTAGCAGATGCATGTTTAGGTGCGGTTGGTGAAGGCGATATTGGTAAGCATTTCCCTGATACAGATCCAGATTTTGAAGGAGCAGATTCTGCAAAGTTATTACAACATGTATGGATGCTTGTGAAGGAAAAAGGCTATGAACTTGGAAACGTAGATTGCACAATTATTGCTCAGAAGCCAAAGATGCTTCCGTATATTGAAGCAATGAGAAGTCGTATTGCAGAGCTTCTAGAAGCACCAGTGGAGTTGGTAAATGTGAAGGCAACGACGACTGAAAAGCTTGGATTTACTGGGAGAGGCGAAGGGATTGCTGCTCAAGTAGCTATACTCATTAAAAAAATATAAATAAGAAATAAAACGACACTTTTTTCCATAGTTCTACAGTGGTAAAATGGAGAAATACTTGTACAGAACAACTGTAACTAAAATACTTAGGAGGCGTAAAACATGAGCAAAGACATCAGAGTCCGTTATGCTCCAAGTCCAACGGGTCACTTACATATTGGTAATGCTCGTACGGCACTATTCAATTACTTATTTGCACGTCACAACAATGGGAAATTTATTATTCGTATTGAAGATACGGATCAAAAGAGAAACATTGCTGGCGGCGAGGAAAGCCAATTAAAATACCTAAAATGGCTAGGTATTGATTGGGATGAGAGCGTAGATAAGCCAGGTGAATATGGTCCTTATCGTCAATCTGAACGTAATGATATTTATAAAGTATATTATACGGAATTACTTGAGAAGGGCTTAGCGTATAAATGTTATTGTACGGAAGAAGAACTTGAAGCGGAACGCGAAGTTCAAACTGAACGTGGTGAAACACCGAAATACACAGGTAAATGCCGTCACTTAACAGATGAGGATCGTGCGAAGTTAGAAGAGGAAGGTAGACAACCAAGTGTTCGTTTCGCTGTACCTGCTGATACAGTATTCTCTTTCAATGATATGGTAAAAGGTGAGGTATCATTTGAATCAGAAGGAATTAGCGATTTAGTTATCGTAAAGAAAGATGGTACACCTACGTATAATTTTGCGGTAGCAATCGATGATCACTTAATGGAAATTTCACACGTATTGCGTGGAGACGATCACATTTCTAATACACCGAAACAAATTATGATTTACGAAGCGTTAGGATGGGAACTACCAGTATTCGGACATATGACGTTAATCGTTAATGAAAGCCGTCGTAAGCTAAGTAAGCGCGATGAGTCTATCATTCAATTTATCGAGCAATATGCTGACTTAGGATACTTGCCAGAAGCGATCTTTAACTTTATTGCATTGCTTGGATGGGCGCCAGGTGGAGAAGAAGAAATCTTCGCGAAGGAACAATTTATTGAAATCTTTGATGAGAAGAGATTATCTAAATCACCTGCGTTATTCGATACACAAAAATTAACATGGATGAATAACCAGTACTTGAAGAACCTAGATGTAGCTCGTTTAACAGAACTAGCTTTACCACACTTAATCAAAGCAGGTAAATTATCAGAGCCTTTAACAGAAGAGAAACAAAAATGGGTTCATGATTTAATGGTGCTTTATCAAGAGAAGATGAGCTATGGTGCGGAAATTGTTGAGCTTTCTGAAGTGATTTTCAAAGATGAAATGGACATTGAAGAAGATGGTAAAGAAGTGCTTGTTGAAGAACAAGTACCTGAAGTGTTACGCGCATTTGTGGAAGAAATTGATGCTTTAGAAACATTTGACGCAAGCTCAATTAAGGCAGCGATGAAAGCTGTTCAAAAGACAACAGGTCAAAAAGGTAAGAAATTATTTATGCCTATCCGCGTAGCAACAACAGGTCAAACACATGGTCCTGACCTTCCACAAGCAATTGCTCTAATCGGTAAGGAAAAAATAAAAAATCGCCTTTTGAGTATTTTAGATTAACAAAGTGTTAAAAATATAATATAGTAATAATTAATTATGAATATTTTGCGTAGATGGAGAGAAGTAAAGAAAGGATGCTTTTTAGAGAGAACCACCACCGGCTGAAAGTGGTTTAAGCTACTCGTTTCTTGAAATGCACTCTGGAGTCTTATACCGAACCGGGATACAGTAGGTATAGGCGGTCTCATACCGTTATAATGATGAGTTGGGAAATGAATGGTGTTACGGCTATATCAATTCCAAACAGAGTGGAACCGCGCTAATTATGCGTCTCTGTCAGTAGACAGAGGCGCTTTTTTATTTTTATAAATTTGTGTGGTGTCTAACTCAGCGTTCAGCGGCTATTGGATTTACGGCTTTCCTTTATTTTATCGGTGAGCGAAAGGGGATATACCGCTTAATGGACGCTTCTGCTTTTCAATTTCCATCAAAGGGGTTAGGGGGAATTCATGTGTTTAAAATGTTGAAAGAAGATATTGAAGTTATTTTTGATCAAGATCCTGCAGCAAGAAGCTATATAGAAGTAATCTTAACTTATGCAGGTTTACATGCAATTTGGGCACATCGATTTGCACATATGCTGTACAGAAACAAAATTTATTTCTTGGCTCGGGTTATTTCACAAATAAGTCGTTTCTTTACAGGGATTGAAATTCATCCAGGTGCAAAGATTGGTCGTAAGTTCTTCATTGACCATGGTATGGGTATTGTAATTGGAGAAACGTGTGAGATTGGCGATAATGTGACAATATTCCAAGGTGTAACATTAGGCGGTACGGGAAAAGAAAAAGGGAAACGACACCCGACAATTGAAGATAATGTTCTGATTGCTACAGGTGCGAAAGTGTTGGGTTCTATTACAGTTGGCGAGAATTCAAAGATTGGTGCTGGTTCAGTTGTACTGAAAGAAGTTCCGGCGAATTCAACTGTAGTAGGAATTCCAGGTAAGGTCGTTATTCAAGATGGTGTACGATTGAAGCGTGATCTAAATCATACTGATTTACCGGATCCAACAGGAGATCGTCTTAAGAAGTTAGAGCAAGAAATAGTTTCTATGCAAGAGGAATTGAAAACTCTGCGCAATGAAAGGAGTAAGAAGCATGACTATCAAAATTTATAATACATTAAATAGGCAGAAGGAGACGTTTCAGCCTTTAGAAGAAGGTAAAGTGAAAATGTATGTGTGCGGTCCAACTGTATACAACTTTATTCATATCGGAAACGCTCGTCCGCCAATTGTATTTGATACAGTTCGTAAGTATTTACAATTCCGCGGTTATGATGTGCAATACGTATCGAATTTCACGGATGTAGATGATAAGTTGATTCGTGTAGCTAACGAATTAGGAACAGATGTGCCAACAGTTGCGCAACGTTTCATCGATGCTTATTTTGAAGATGTGCAGGCATTAGGTTGCAACAAGGCAGATGCACATCCTCGTGTAATGGATAATATGGACATTATTATTGAATTTGTTGAAGCGTTAATTGATAAAGGTTATGCATATGAATCAGAGGGTGATGTGTATTATCGTACTCGTCAGTTTGAAAGCTATGGTAAATTGTCACATCAATCCATTGATGATTTACGTGCAGGAGCACGAATTGAAGTGGGTGAGAAGAAACAAGATCCTCTTGATTTTGCTTTATGGAAAGCGGCAAAAGAAGGAGAAATTTCTTGGGGTAGCCCATGGGGAAAAGGACGTCCAGGTTGGCATATTGAATGCTCTGCAATGGCAAAGAAATATTTAGGTGAAACAATCGATATTCATGCAGGCGGGCAAGATTTATCATTCCCTCACCATGAAAATGAAATAGCGCAGTCTGAAGCATTGTCAGGTAAGACATTTGCGAAATATTGGATGCATAATGGATACATTAATATTGATAATGAAAAAATGTCTAAATCACTTGGTAACTTCGTTTTAGTCCATGATATTATTAAGCGTCATAATCCACAGGTACTTCGTTTCTTTATGTTATCTGTACATTATCGTAATCCGATTAACTACAGTGATGAGCTATTAAATAATGCAAAAGCAGGATTAGAGCGTTTGAAAACGTCTTATCACAATTTGAAGCATCGTGTAGATATGGCGACTAACATCAGTGATAACAACGATGAATGGTTGCAAAAGATTAAAGATATTCATGATCAATTTATTGTAGATATGGATGATGACTTCAATACAGCAAATGCTATTTCTCTACTATTTGAACTATCAAAACAAGCGAACTATTATTTGATGGAACAGCATACGCATTCAGATGTGATTACTGCCTTCACACAAGAGTTCGAACAATTGTTCCAAGTGTTAGGATTATCCTTGCAAGAAGAGCAACTTCTTGATGAAGATATCGAAAAGTTAATTGAAGAGCGAATTCAAGCTCGTAAAGACCGCAACTTCCAACGATCAGATGAAATTCGTGATGAGTTAAAAGCGATGAATATTATCTTAGAAGACACTCCTCAAGGAACGAGATGGAAAAGAGGCTAAGCGTGATTAATGAATACAATGAAATAAAACCACTAGAACTGAACAGTTTGGCCTTGGCTTATATGGGGGATGCTGTATATGAAAAATATATACGGCATCATCTTCTCCTTAAGGGAGCAGTCAAGCCTAATTTATTGCATCGAGAAGCTACGCGCTTCGTCTCGGCAAAGGCACAGAACCAGTTCATACATTTTCTTCTTGATGAAGATATTTTATCTGAAGAAGAACAAGGGGTAGTACGAAGAGGTCGAAATGCTAAATCGGGAAGTATTCCAAAGAATACAGATGTTCAAACATATCGTTATTCAACCGCTTTTGAAGCGTTAATTGGATATTTATATTTAAGTAAACGAACGGAAAGAATGGAAGAAATTATTGGGATGGGAATCAACTTCACAGAAGATAAGAAGGAATTGAGGTGAGAACGCTTCATGAGTGAAGAATTCATTATTGGTAGAAATCCAGTACTAGAGGCGTTAAAGTCAGAAAGAGATATTAATAAAATCTGGATTGCAGAAGGCTCGCAAAAAGGATCGATGGGACAAGTAATTAATTTGGCAAAAGAAAAGAATGTATTAACACAGATTGTTCCAAAGAAGAAAATTGATGCGATGGTTGATGGTATTCATCAAGGTGTAGTAGCAGCAGTAGCAGCTTATCAATACGCGGAATTGGATGACTTATTTGCATTAGCTGAAAAAAGAAATGAAGCACCTTTCTTTTTAATTCTTGATGAAATTGAAGACCCTCATAATTTAGGTTCCATTATGAGAACAGCGGATGCGACGGGGGCTCATGGCATCATTATTCCTAAGCGCAGAGCGGTTGGTTTAACAGCGACAGTTGCAAAAGCATCTACGGGTGCTATTGAGTATATTCCTGTTGCGCGTGTGACGAATTTATCTCGAACGATCGAGGAATTACAGAAGCGTGGACTTTGGATTGTTGGAACAGATGCAAAAGGTAGCGATGACTATCGTACTCTCGATGGAGCAATGCCAATCGGTGTCATCATTGGTAGCGAAGGGCGAGGTATGAGTCGTATTTTACGAGATAAGTGTGACTTCCTTGTTCATATGCCAATGATAGGCAAGGTAACATCTCTCAATGCTTCTATAGCAGCGAGTCTTTTAATGTATGAAGTGTATCGAAAACGAAATCCCCTGGGGCAGTAAGTTATGAGAAATGTCCTATTAGTAGACGGCTACAATATTATAGGCGCTTGGCCGGAACTCAATGAGTTAAAAAAACGAGATCTTTCGGCAGCGCGTGATCGACTAATAGAAATTCTTGCAGAGTATAAAGCGTATACTGGCTTTCAAGTCATTTTAGTTTTTGATGCGTATTACGTTCAAGGTTTAGAAAGAAAATATAAAAATTATAATATTGACGTAATCTTTACAAAGGAAAACGAGACAGCAGATGAACGAATAGAGAAACTTGCGATTGAAATGAGTAATATTCAAACGCAAGTTCATGTTGCTACCTCAGACTATACTGAGCAATGGGCGATATTTGGACAGGGGGCACTGCGGAAATCTGCACGTGAACTGCTAAATGAGAGTCGTCATGTCTCTCGAGAAGTAAAAAAAACGGTGAAAACGCAATTAGAAGCAAAACCATCTTCTAAGATACCGTTAAGTAAGGAAGTAGCAGAAAAATTCGAAAAATGGCGCAGAGGACAATTTTGACATATTGACGTCAAAAAAATCACTGCTGTATAATAATTCTAACTTATGATTGGGGCGGGGGGTTTATGATTGGTTGCTGAATACGGACACAAGGTAAGTGATAAGTATTTACATCTTGATGATGACATACTAGTAGAGCTTGTTCATAAAGGTGAAAGTGAAGCCTTAGATTATTTGATTCATAAGTATCGTAATTTTGTACGAGCGAAAGCGCGTACATATTTTCTTATTGGTGCAGATAAAGAAGATATTGTTCAAGAAGGAATGATTGGGCTTTATAAGGCTATAAGGGATTTTAAAGGCGATAAGTTGACATCGTTTAAAGCATTTGCTGAGATATGTATTACTAGACAAATTATTACCGCTATTAAAACGGCAACACGCCAAAAGCATATTCCGCTAAATTCGTATGTTTCTTTGGACAAGCCTATCTATGACGAAGAATCAGATCGAACACTTTTAGATGTAATATCAGGCGCAAAAATATTAAACCCAGAAGAGTTAATTATTAATCAAGAAGAATTTGATGATATTGAGTTAAAGATGGCAGAGCTTTTAAGTGATTTGGAAAGAAAAGTATTGGCATTGTATTTAGATGGCCAATCTTATCAGGAAATTTCAGAAGAGTTAAACCGTCATGTCAAATCCATCGATAATGCACTTCAAAGAGTAAAGCGGAAACTTGAGCGTTATTTAGAAGTTCGCGAGATTTCTCTTTAGAGTCCTTCTAGTGATATATAACCTTCCAAATATTCCTATATATTGTTTCGTCCCGTTGACATTATAATTTAGTCATGATAAGGTTTTAGGGACATATTTTTAGATTTAAGCAGGTGTTTATATATGAGAACCAAAGTGATTCTCGCTTGTAAAGATTGTGGTTCCCGAAACTACTCTACTGAAAGTAGCAAAATTTCTAAATCAGAGCGTCTTGAAATTAAGAAATTTTGCAAAACTTGTAACGCTCATACACTTCATAAAGAAACAAAATAAATCATTTCGACGCACTCATTTATGTGGAGGTTAGGAACATGCAACGCTTGACCGATTTTTTTCGTGGCGTAATCCGCGAAATGAAAAAAGTAAGCTGGCCGAAGAGGAAAGAGCTTACTAGCTATACAATTATAGTTCTAAGTACAGTATTATTTATGTCCTTATTTTTTACTGTAATTGATTTAGGAATCTCTGAACTCATTCGTCTAGTAACTAAGTAATAATACGGTAATTTGTTTTTAATGTTGAATAAGTTATTCGTAAAATAGTCATAATAGTGATAGAATAGAATGTATTAAAAAAGCCCGTTAAACGGGTTTTTTAATTTGGGAAAAATAAACAATCATTGTTGAGTTGTTATATGAGCTTTACTATTTTTAAGCCTAATTAGATGAATTTAAGGCAGGGAGGGAAGGACGTAAAGTCCTAAATTAAATGGAAAAGAATTGGTATGTTGTTCACACTTATTCCGGTTATGAGAATAAAGTAAAAGCTAACTTGGAAAAGCGTGTAGAATCTATGGGAATGCAAGATAAAATTTTCCGAGTAGTAGTACCTGAAGAAGAAGAGACAGAAATCAAAAATGGTAAGAAAAAAGTTGTGAAAAAGAAAGTTTTCCCTGGTTATGTGCTTGTGGAAATTATCATGACAGATGATTCTTGGTATGTTGTCCGTAATACACCTGGTGTAACTGGTTTCGTTGGATCAGCGGGTTCAGGTTCAAAACCAACTCCACTTTTACCTGAAGAGGTAGTAACACTACTTAAACAGATGGGAATGGAAGAAAAGCGTTTTGAAACAGATTATGAGCTTGGTGAAACAGTTCAAATCAAAGAAGGGCCATTCGCATCATATTCAGGTACAATTGAAGAGCTTGATGGGGATAAAGCTAAACTGAAAGTTCTAGTTAATATGTTTGGACGTGACACGAAGGTAGAGCTTGATTTTAACCAAGTGGAAAAATTATAATTCGAAAAAACTTGCTATCTAGTAATAGAAATGATAAAATTTCATAGGTCAGTATGTCTCAATGACTAGAGACCTGAACAATTGTTTAGTTCTTTATTTCAATAATATAAAGAATATATGAGTGGGAGGGGAACGAGCCCCTATTACCACATCACGGACTTTAAGGAGGTGTGTCTCGTGGCTAAAAAAGTTATCAAGATTGTAAAACTTCAGATTCCTGCAGCTAAAGCTAATCCAGCTCCACCAGTTGGTCCAGCACTAGGTCAAGCAGGTGTTAACATCATGGGTTTCTGTAAAGAGTTCAACGCTCGTACTGCAGAACAAGCTGGTCTTATCATTCCTGTAGAAATTACGGTTTTCGAAGACCGTTCATTTACATTTATTACGAAAACTCCACCTGCTGCTGTATTACTTAAAAAAGCGGCTGGTATTGAGTCTGGTTCTGGTGAACCAAATCGTAAAAAAGTTGCAACAGTTAAACGCGACAAAGTGCGTGAGATTGCTGAAACTAAAATGCCTGATCTAAACGCTGCAAACGTTGAGTCTGCAATGCGTATGGTTGAAGGTACTGCACGTAGCATGGGTATTGTCATCGAAGATTAATCCTTTGCGAAATAGATAGACGTTTCTACGGGGTTGCGGATTTCATAAGATTATTCGCAACCTTTTTCGTGGGAGGCTTATACCGTTAAAACCACATTATTAGGAGGATTTAAAATGGCTAAAAAAAGTAAGAAATATGCAGAAGCTGTAAAGCTTGTTGACCGTTCAAAAGCTTACACAGCAACAGAAGCTATTGAATTAGTGAAGAAAACAAACTTCGCTAAATTTGATGCAACAGTTGAGGTTGCTTTCCGTCTTGGAGTAGATCCTAAGAAAGCTGACCAACAAATTCGTGGAGCTCTAGTTCTTCCAAACGGAACTGGTAAAACTCAACGTGTATTAGTATTCGCTAAAGGTGAGAAAGCTAAAGAAGCAGAAGCTGCTGGTGCTGACTACGTTGGCGATACTGACTACATCGCTCAAATCCAAAAAGGTTGGTTTGAATTTGATGTAATCGTTGCTACACCTGATATGATGGGTGAAGTTGGTAAACTTGGTCGTGTATTAGGACCTAAAGGTTTAATGCCAAACCCTAAAACAGGAACTGTTACTTTCGACGTGACAAAAGCTGTTAATGAAATTAAAGCCGGTAAAGTTGAATACCGTGTAGATAAATCTGGTAACATCCATGTGCCAATCGGTAAAGTTTCTTTCGAAGACAACAAATTAGTTGAAAACTTCGCTGCAATTAACGAAACTTTATTAAAAGTTAAACCAGCGGCTGCTAAAGGTACTTACATGAAAAATGTAACTGTAACTTCTACAATGGGCCCTGGAATTAAAGTAGATCCTTCTACTTTCTAATAACAAGAATTTTATTTGACATTCACATGTTGGATGTTATATAATTTCTCTTGTTGAAAAATGAATACCATTTGTACCATAGACAGTAGGTGCTCTATTTTGAGAGCTTAATATCCTACCGAGGTAATTTCGATATATATAGTCACTGACTATTTTCTGGAATTTACTGCCCTCATGTCTAGTTTTGATTTGAGGGTTTTCTTTTTAACCGGTATAAATGTGTTTCGAGCAAATATACAGGAGGTGTAAAACCATGAGCAGTGCTATTGAAGCAAAAAAACAGATCGTATCAGAAATTGCTGACAAGATGAAATCTAGCAAATCAACAATCGTTGTTGATTACCGTGGATTAAACGTTGCTGAAGTTACAGAACTTCGTAAACAACTTCGTGAAGCTGGAGTAGAATTCAAAGTCTACAAAAACTCACTTACACGTCTTGCTGCAGATTCAGTGGAGCTTTCTGCATTAAATGAAGCTCTAACTGGTCCAAATGCAATCGCATTTTCAGACGAAGATGTAGTTGCACCTGCGAAAATCCTTAATGATTTCGCTAAAAAACACGAAGCTTTAGAAATTAAAGCTGGTGTAATCGAAGGTACAGTTGCTACTAAAGAAGAAGTTAAAGCTCTTGCTGAACTTCCATCACGTGAAGGTCTTCTTTCTATGTTGCTTAGCGTACTTCAAGCACCAATCCGTAATCTTGCTCTTGCTACTAAAGCAGTTGCAGATCAAAAAGAAGAACAAGGCGCGTAATTACTACGTTGCATTTAATAATGTTTGACGATAAAAATCACTATTTGGGAGGAACAATATAATGACTAAAGAACAAATCATTGAAGCAGTTAAAAATATGACTGTTTTAGAACTTAATGACCTTGTAAAAGCAATCGAAGAAGAGTTTGGCGTAACAGCTGCTGCACCAGTAGCAATGATGGGCGGAGCTGCAGGCGGAGACGCTGCTGCTGAGCAAACTGAATTTGAAGTAGTTCTAGCATCTGCTGGAGATCAAAAAATCAAAGTTATCAAGGTTGTACGTGAAGTTACAGGTCTTGGACTTAAAGAAGCAAAAGAAATCGTTGATAACGCTCCAAAAGCACTTAAAGAAGGCGTTTCTAAAGAAGAAGCTGAAGAACTTAAAGCTAAACTTGAAGAAGTTGGAGCAAACGTTGAAGTTAAGTAATATTGCTTAAGAAAAGCTCGCTGAATTCAGCGAGCTTTTTTTGCCTTAAGTCTTATTAACTGCTAAGATTAAGTTGATTCTCCGTTGCTTCATCTTCTGATTATCTTAACTTCCATTAACCTTTTCTGAAGGAGGAGTATCTATTGACAAATCATTATTATTCTAAGAACCCAAGCGCGGAAAGTGATCCGAAATATTGGGAATTTACTCTGAGAGGGAAGAACTTCCGTTTTAAAACAGATAACGGAGTTTTTTCGAAGAAAGAAGTGGATTTTGGTTCGCGTTTATTAATAGAATCTTTTACTTATCCGGATGGTGTAGAAGGCGGACTGCTAGATGTAGGTTGCGGTTACGGTCCGATTGGACTTAGCTTAGCATATACTTATCAAGATTTAGTGGTTGAAATGATAGATGTGAATGCGAGAGCAATTGAGCTTGCAAAAGAAAATGCCGCTTTTAATGGAATTTCAAATGTTGAATTTTACGAGAGTAATGTTTTAGAAGGAGTAAAAAATATATCCTTCGCAGCAATTTTAACGAATCCTCCGATTCGCGCAGGAAAAAGCGTCGTTCATGATATTTTCACAAAAAGTTATGATCATCTATGTTCGGGTGGCGAACTTTGGGTGGTAATCCAAAAGAAGCAAGGAGCACCATCGGCAATGGAAAAGATGGAATCATTATTCGGTAACGTTGAAGTAGTAGTGAAAAAGAAGGGTTATTATATTCTTGTGTCTAAAAAAAATTGACTCTAAATTAGGGCTATGTTAATATTATAAAATGCATATATATAGTTTCTACTCTAATTCTCTAAATATAATAGTATAAAATATGAATAAGTGTGAAATATATATAAAATAATAGTT
>NZ_JBALMO010000060.1:51167-56738 GCF_036963345.1 Bacillus sp. JJ722 | reverse complement strand
ATTTTAAATATGATTTAAAATAATTTCATGGCTTCTAATAAAGATATCTAATTTTACACATATATCTATGCTTAAGTTGAAATAAAAAATGGCAGTAATTATTTTCATTTCTTAACAATATATAAGTAGTGTGAAAATCATTATGATTACACAAAATAATATCGTTTAAGTGAATCAAAAAGTTATTTACATACACACCCATTGTTAGGGAGTAAGCTTTTAAAACCGTTACTAAAAATGAAAACACTATGAGTTTTTTTGTTCAAAAATTCGACAAATTTTTTTTGATGTTTCAAGAAGGGATTAGTAGGGGTATTATAGAATTTATATAGTATAGATTTACACTAATAGTTTTGTTGAAGGAGGACTCACTTATGGATTATAACATTCGTGGTGAAAACATTGAGGTAACTCCAGCTCTACGAGAGTATGTAGGGAAAAAGATTGGAAAATTAGAAAAATACTTTAACAACACACCAAATTCAACTGTGCATGTAAACCTTAAGGTTTATAATGATAAAACATCTAAGGTTGAAGTAACTATTCCAATGCCAAACCTTGTGCTTCGCGCAGAAGAAAGAAAAGAAGATATGTATGCGGCGATTGACACAATTACTGATAAGCTTGAGAGACAAATTCGGAAGCATAAAACTAAAGTAAATCGTAAGTTCCGTACAGATGGTACTGTAGAGGTTTTTGCCTTTGATGGTGAAGAATCTGTAGAAGATGTAATGGATGCAGAAGAAAGTGAATTGGAAGTTGTACGTAATAAGCGTTTCGACTTAAAGCCAATGGACAGTGAAGAGGCTATTCTTCAAATGAACATGCTTGGCCACAACTTCTTTGTTTTCACAAATGCTGAAACAGAAGCTACAAATGTTGTGTATAAACGTAAAGATGGCCGTTACGGATTAATTGAACCTAATTAAGTCAGTAACGAAATTCTTTCTATAATGTAAGCCTAAGGAGTCGACTTTTCATGTATCTTACAGATGCTGAGGAGTCGGCTTCTTCGTTTGTTAAAGATTAAGAAAATATAAGTATTTTTTGAACTTAGACAAGTGTCTAATACCGTACTTCAGGCCTTTTCCCTACGTTAAGTCAACTAAGAAATACTTAAACGGCCCTTTCAGCCCCGACAAGTATAAGACTGCTCTCAATAGGAAATCCGGTTTTGATTTCCGGGAAGAGAGATGACAGACCATAGGGGCATCGATTGAGCTAACCGCTCATCGTGTCCTTTATCTCAGTCAAAATCCCTCCAGTACGTAAGTCGATGAGCAAGGCGCTTCCGCTTTTCTTAACAAGGTTAATATTTGTGCGTTGTTTGTTATACCTATAATAAGGATAAGATGGTAATTAAATTAATTTGAAACTAAATAGGTCCTTCATTCGTATTATAGGAATGACTATTTATAGGCTGCTCGATAAGAAATTAGTATGGATTAGTTCTTATTCTAGGTGCCTCGGATAAAGCTGCAGGTGTGAACAATATAAATAAGAAGAAATCGACCTATTCAGTATGTTGTACCATACAAGTAGAAGTGGTAATATAAAAAAATGGGTATTTCATTTTAGTAAGTATATTGTAGTCTTTCGAACTATAATTTAAATAAATTGTGTATTTTTCATCATCACAAAACAGAGGAGCGTTTGTGAAATGTTATCGATTTTAAATAAAGTATTTGATCCAAATAAGCGTGAAGTAAAACGTCTGCATAAGTTAGCAGATCAAATAGAAGGTTTGGCAGCATCAATGGAAAGTCTCTCGGATGCTGAGTTGCAAGCGAAGACAGAAGAGTTTAAAGAGCGTTATCAAAATGGTGAATCTTTAGATTCTATGTTAGTAGAAGCATTTGCGGTTGTTCGTGAAGCATCTAAGCGTGTGCTTGGCATGTATCCATTCTCAGTTCAATTAATGGGTGGCGCGACGCTTCATGACGGCAATATTGCGGAGATGAAAACCGGGGAAGGTAAAACTCTTACTTCGACAATGCCTGTGTACTTAAATGCTATTACAGGAAAAGGTGTTCATGTTATTACAGTCAATGAATACTTAGCGTCTCGTGATGCGACTGAAATGGGTGAGTTATTCGGATTCTTAGGATTGACAGTTGGTTTGAACTTGACTGGTCTTTCAAGAGAAGAGAAACAGGAAGCGTATCGTTGTGATGTTACGTACGGAACGAATAATGAATTCGGCTTCGATTATTTACGTGATAACATGGTGCTTTATAAAGAGCAAATGGTACAACGTCCATTGCATTTTGCGGTAATTGATGAGGTTGACTCGATTTTGATTGATGAAGCGCGTACGCCGTTAATTATTTCGGGTAGTGCTCAAAAATCTACTCAACTGTATATTCAAGCGAATGCTTTCATTCGTACGTTAACTCAAGAAACAGATTATACGTATGATGAGAAGACGAAAGGTGTTCAGCTAACAGAAGATGGTATTAATAAAGCTGAGCGTGCATTCCGTATAGATAACTTATTTGATATTTCTCATGTTGCGTTAAACCATCATATAAACCAAGCTTTAAAAGCACATGTTAGTATGCATAACGATGTGGATTACGTTGTTCAAGAAGGCGAAATTATCATCGTTGACCAATTTACAGGTCGTCTTATGAAAGGTCGTCGTTATAGTGATGGCTTGCATCAAGCAATTGAGGCAAAAGAAGGCTTAGATATTCAAAATGAAAGTATGACACTTGCGACAATTACATTCCAAAACTACTTCCGTATGTATGAGAAGTTAGCAGGGATGACAGGTACAGCGAAGACGGAAGAAGAGGAATTCCGTAATATTTACAACATGAACGTTGTTGTGATTCCGACGAACCGTGAAATTACGCGTGATGACCGTGCTGACTTAATTTATGCTTCTATGACTGGTAAATTCAATGCGGTAGTAGAAGATATTAAGCAGCGTTATGAAGCAGGTCAACCTGTTCTTGTTGGTACAGTAGCAATTGAAACATCTGAGTTGATTTCGCAATTGTTGACGAAACATAAGATTCCTCATAATGTATTGAATGCGAAAAACCATGGTCGTGAAGCGGAGATTATCTTGGATGCAGGTAAACCTGGTTCCATTACAATTGCGACTAACATGGCTGGTCGTGGTACGGATATCAAACTTGGCGAAGGTGTAAAAGAGCTTGGTGGACTAGCTGTAATTGGTACGGAGCGTCATGAGAGCCGTCGTATTGATAATCAGCTTCGTGGACGTTCTGGTCGTCAAGGTGACCCAGGGGTTACACAATTCTATCTGTCTATGGAAGATGAGCTAATGCGTCGATTTGGCTCTGATAATATGAAGAATATGATGTCTCGTCTTGGTATGGATGATTCTCAACCAATTCAAAGCAAAATGGTAACAAAAGCAGTAGAATCTGCGCAAAAACGTGTAGAAGGTAATAACTTCGATGCGCGTAAGCAATTGTTACAATATGATGATGTATTACGTCAACAACGTGAAATCATCTATAAGCAACGCTTTGAAGTACTTGATAGTGAGACTTTACGTGACATTGTTGAGCGTATGATTGCTTCATCTGTTGAACGTCACGTTGGTGCTTTCACAAGTGAAGAAGATCAATCGAACTGGAATCTACAAGGAATTGTTGATTATATCAATGGTAATCTTCTGATGGAAGGAACGATTACTGAAGCGGATTTACAAGGCAAAGAAGCTAATGAAATCATCGAGTTGATCCTTGCGAAAGTGAAGGAATCATATGATGAGAAAGAAGTGCAACTTGAAGCCGAGCAAATGCGTGAATTCGAAAAAGTAATTGTACTTCGTGCGGTAGATAGTAAATGGATGGATCATATTGATGCGATGGATCAACTTCGTCAAGGTATTCATTTACGTGCTTATGGTCAAATCGATCCTTTAAGAGAGTATCAGCAAGAAGGCTTCGCGATGTTTGAAGAAATGATTGCATCGATTGAAGACGAAGTGGCGAAGTATATTATGAAAGCAGAAATTCGTAATAATCTTGAAAGACAAGAAGTAGCCAAAGGTCAAGCTGTACATCCAAAAGAAGACGGCGAAGAAGTGAAGAAAAAACCTGTTCGCAAGAAAGCTGAAGTAGGACGTAACGATCCATGTCCTTGCGGTAGTGGTAAAAAATACAAAAACTGTTGTGGACGCGCTTAAGGTCCTGTACACTTAAGTTCCTGTACCTTAAGGTCCTGTAATAGAAACGATTGGAAAGAGGATGAGCATGTTACTTATTGCCGCCTCTTTTCCTTTGTAATAGAATAAATAAGGTATTTTAAATTGAAATCGAATTAGTAATGTTCACTTAGTAGGAATTTATTAAGTAGTTTGTGAGTGGCTATTGCTTTTTGAATATATTATAAGAGGTGATTGAGCATGGAATTAGCAGAAATTAGATCAGAGCTCGAAAAAACAGCTAAGAAATTAGCGGACTTTAGGGGGTCTCTTTGACTTAGAAGAAAAGGAGGCACGCATTGCTGAATTAGATAATATTATGACAGATCCAGACTTCTGGAATGATCAACAGAAAGCTCAAGGTGTTATCAATGAAGCAAACGGTTTAAAGGAATTAGTTGAGCAATTTCATTCTATGTATGAAACTCATGAAAATCTAGAGCTTACTTTTGAATTATTGAAAGAAGAGCAAGATGAGGATCTTGAAAAAGAATTAATAGAAGAATTAGGTCAGCTAACAGTGCAAATGAATGAGTACGAGCTTCAAGCGTTGTTAAGTGGTGAATATGATAGAAATAATGCCATCTTAGAGCTTCACCCGGGTGCAGGTGGTACGGAGTCTCAAGATTGGGGTTCAATGTTATTACGTATGTATACTCGTTGGGCGGAGAAACAAGGCTTTAAAGTTGAAACACTTGATTATTTAGCTGGTGATGAAGCAGGTATTAAGAGTGTTACTCTATTAATTAAAGGTCATAACGCGTATGGCTATTTGAAAGCGGAGAAAGGTGTCCATCGACTTGTTCGTATCTCACCGTTTGATGCTTCTGGACGCCGTCATACATCATTCGTATCGTGCGATGTTATGCCAGAGTTTGATGATAATATCGAAGTAGATATTCGTACGGAAGATTTGAAGATTGATACGTATCGTGCGAGCGGAGCCGGCGGTCAGCATATCAATACAACTGACTCTGCTGTTCGTATTACACATATTCCTACTGGTGTAGTTGTAACGTGTCAAACGGAGCGTTCACAAATTAAGAACCGTGAACGTGCAATGAATATGTTGAAATCGAAATTATACCAACGTCAAATCGAAGAGCAACAAGCGCAACTTGATGAAATCCGTGGTGAGAAGAGCGACATTAGCTGGGGAAGCCAAATCCGCTCTTATGTCTTCCATCCATATTCAATGGTAAAAGACCACCGTACAAGTGCGGAAACAGGTAACGTACAAGCTGTAATGGATGGAGATATTAATGCATTCATCGATGCTTATTTACGTTCGAAATTAGCATAAGATTATATTGGGATAAGGGGCTAGCAATAATGCTAGCCCCTTATTTTATAAGAAAGCATAAAATTTTGCGCGATGTCTAGCT
>NZ_JBALMO010000060.1:10837-50991 GCF_036963345.1 Bacillus sp. JJ722 | reverse complement strand
TATCTCAGTCGGAGGGCTCCAGTTCATACGGAGCTAACCGGTCGCTTCCGCATTTCTTTTGTACATAAATCCCTTACGAGTAGAATCTTGTCATGAATAAAGCTGCTTAGGTAACACTAAAAGAAGATTGATTGCTTTAGTACGTTATCTAGCTGTTATTTACCGTTTTTCAACGTGGTGCTATACTCATTTTTGGTGAAAAAGAAAATTATACCTCTTTTTTATAAGATTATTATGCGGGGGATATTCATGAATAACGTAAGGTTTTGGAATAAAGTAATGGAGTATGTAAACGTATTGGTAGGATCTGCGATTGTCGCAATTGCCTTTAATGTGTTTCTACTTCCGAATCAAATTGCTTCAGGTGGAGTAAGTGGTATTAGTACGATTATGTATGCCAAGTTCGGTTTAGAGCCTGCGTTTGTACAATGGTCATTAAATATTCCGTTATTTATTGCGGGGTTTATATTACTAGGTTCACAATTTAGTGTAAAGACGTTAGTTGGAACAATCTTCTTGCCGTTTGTCGTGTTTTTAACAAAAAGTTGGGACCCTTGGACGACGGATGCATTGCTTGGTTCAATCTTTGGTGGAATGGGTGTTGGACTTGGCTTAGGGATTGTCTTTCGTGGAAAAGCATCTACGGGAGGGACAGATTTAGCAGCACAAATTCTTCACAAATATACACATATTAGCTTAGGGAAGTGCGTTGCTTTTATAGACGGTTTAATTGTATTAGCGGCCTGTTTTATCTTTGATGTTGAGAAAGGTTTATATGCGTTAATTGGTCTATTTGCTACTGCTAAAACAATTGATCTTATACAAATGGGATTTGATCGTACGAAAATGACGTTAATTATTACCAATAAAGATGAAGCGATTCGTAAAGCAATTTTTGAAAAAATTGATCGCGGCGTTACAGAGCTTAGTGGAAAAGGTGGATATACAGATAGTGATAAACCTGTATTGCTTTGTGTTGTAGATAATGTGCAATTCACAAAATTGAAACAACTGGTGAAAAGCATTGATCCACACGCCTTTGTAGTTGTTACCGATGCATCAGAAGTACTAGGCAAAGGTTTTACTAATGGATAATATGGTATAATATTGATGTATTAGTAAATTTTTACTAAGGGGGAGTTTGTATGAACAAAAAGCTACTTGCTTTGTTTTTGGGTACTTCTCTTGTTTTGGCAGCATGTGGTGGAGATAAAGCAGAAGAAAAACCAGCTGATAAGGGAGATGCAGGTACGACAACTGCTGATGCTGGTGAAGAAGCGGAGTTATATGAAAATAAATGTTCAAGTTGTCACGGGGGGAATCTTGAAGGCGGTGTAGGTCCGGCTCTTGATAAAGTAGGAGCGTCACTTTCAAAAGAAGAGATTGAAAAGATTATTAATGAAGGTAAAGGTGCAATGCCTGATGGTCTTATTCCAGCCGAATCTTCGACAAAAATGGCTGCATGGTTAGCGGAGAAAAAATAACAAAATCTAGTAAACAAATGAGCTATACCTAATCATAATAGGTTTAGCTTTTTTTATTGTTAGTTTTACGTTAGAATGACAAGGTTGACTTTAAGGGAAATCGTTACAAATACGAGTATCTTATCAAATGAATTTGAAATATAAATGTAATATTATTTAATCTCTATGTGACAAAATTTGATGATATAATTGCTTATGTTAGTCGTATAGAGTGTATAATATTGCATCATATGAACGAAGCCTGTCGAAAACAGGCTTTTATACTGAATAAGCCCTGTATAGTATGAACAGAGCGAAATATAGGTGGTTTTTTTTATGATAGAAATGGTTAATGTTAATAAAACTTATCCTAATGGCGTAATTGCTGTAAATGGAATTAGCGTTAAGATTAAAAAAGGCGAATTCGTTTACGTAGTTGGACCAAGTGGTGCGGGTAAATCATCATTTATTAAAATGATGTATCGTGAAGAAAAACCTACTAGTGGCACTATTACGGTGAACGGTGTTAGCCTAGCTAAAATAAGAAATTCTAAAGTTCCTATCTTTAGAAGAAATATTGGAGTAGTTTTTCAAGATTTTAAACTATTACCTACTCTAACTATATTCGAGAATATTGCTTTTGCATTAGAAGTTATAGAGATAGAACCGAAAGAGATTAAAGAGCGCGTTATGGAAGTACTTGACCTTGTTGGATTAAAGCATAAGGCACGTATGGTTCCAGATGAGCTTTCGGGTGGAGAGCAACAGCGTGTGTCAATTGCACGTGCGATTGTAAACAAACCGAAAGTAGTTATTGCCGATGAACCAACAGGAAACTTGGATCCAGAGACTTCATGGGAAATTATGAATATTTTCGAAGAAGTAAACAAGCGTGGAACTACGGTAGTAATGGCTACTCATAATAAAGAGATTGTAGACAATTTAAGACATCGTGTAATCGCTATTGAAGGCGGAAAGATTATACGAGATGAACAACGAGGTGACTACGGATATGAATATTAATAGTCTTAAACGTCACTTTAGAGAGAGCTTTAAGAGCCTTGGACGTAATGGTTGGATGACATTTGCATCAATTAGTTCTGTAACAGTTACGCTACTACTCGTAGGTGTATTCTTTGTTATTATGATGAACTTAAACAATTTTGCAAATAACGTTGAGAATGATGTAGAGATTCGTGTGCATATTGATGTTGCAGCAACTCAAGCAGACATTGATCAATTAGGTGCTGAGTTGGAGAAAATAAAGAAAATAGATACTATTAACTATTCAACGAAAGACGAAGAGTTAAATAAGTTAAAAGATTCACTTGGTGAATCGTTTAGTTTATTTGAACAAGATAACCCGCTACGTAATGTGTATGAAGTGAAAACAAAAACACCAACAGATGTTACAAGTGTAGCGAAGGAAATTTCCAACTTTGAGTTTGTCGATAGTGTTCAATACGGTAAGGAATATGTAGAGAAACTATTTGATTTTGTTGATATTGCGAGAAACATTGGACTAGTATTGACAATTGGTTTACTATTTACTGCTATGTTCTTAATCTCGAATACCATCAAGATTACTATTGTTGCGCGTAGAAAAGAAATTGAGATTATGCGATTAGTAGGTGCAACCAACTCCTTTATCCGTTGGCCGTTCTTCTTAGAAGGCTTATGGTTAGGTGTTTTAGGATCGGTTATTCCAATCATCTTAATTTCAACAACTTACTATAACCTGCACGATTATATGACGGCTCGTGTGGACAATAAGTTTGTAGAATTACTATCATTTAGTCCTTTCATATACCAAGTATCTGGTGTATTAATTCTACTTGGTGCTGTAATTGGTGTTTGGGGAAGTATGATGTCTGTACGTAAGTTCTTGAAAATTTAACATGGATGCGGGCTATTTCTTGGTCCGCATCTTATTGCCTAGATTACTAGAATATTAAAGAGATAGAGAGAAGGGTGACGAGGATATTGAGAAGTAAGTTATTCGTTTTAAATGCAACAGTTGCAATAGGCCTGAGTGGTATTCTTGCTGCTCCTGCTGCGAGTGCGGAATCTATTAATAGCTTAGAGAATAAGAAAAGTCAGATTCAAGATCAACGCTCTGGTTTAGAATCTAAAGTTAATACAGCAGATGAAAAAATCAAACAACTACAAGGTCAGCAAGATAAAACACGTGCTGAAATGAAAAAAATAGATTTATCAATCGGCGATACAAATGCGAAAATTCGTGAAAAAAATGAACAAATCACAAAGACAAAAGCTGAAATAGAAAAGCTTAAGGAAGAGATTGTTGTTCTGAAAGATCGTATTGCTAAGCGTAATGAAGTATTAAAACAACGTGCATTAACGTTCCAAGAAAATGGCGGGGATCCAAATTATCTTGAAGTCGTTTTCGGTGCATCAAGTTTTGTTGACTTAATTGATCGTGTGTCAGCTGTTTCTCAAATTATGCAGGCAGACGAAGATTTAGTAAAACAACATGAAGCGGATAAGAAGCAACTTGAAGAGAATCAAAGACAAGTAGAAAACAAACTGGCTTCCTTAGAATCTATGAAAAAAGATTTAGTAGCAATGAAGACTCAACTATCAAACCAAAAAGCTCAAAAAGATAAATTGATGGCTCAATTAGAAAAAGAAGAAAAGAACACTCATACATATAAAATGAGCTTAGAAGAAGAAGATGAGATGTTAGCAGCTCAGCAAGCATCAATTAGTAAAGCAATTGAGCTTGAGAAGCAACGTCAAAAAGAATTAGAAGAAGCGCGTAAAAGAGCAGCTCAACAAACGGCTCCAAGCACTTCAGGAGGCTCTGGTAGCTCAGGTGGTAGCAGTAGTTCAGGAAGTAGTAGCAATCAAACGCCAACAGTATCAGCGGGTGCTTTTACAAGACCAGCTGTAGGTACGTTAACGTCAGGTTTTGGTGCACGCTGGGGTACAATGCACTCTGGAGTAGATATTGCGAATTCGGCTGATGTACCAATCGTGGCAGCTGCAGATGGAGTTGTAGCACGATCTTACTATTCTTCTTCATATGGTAATGCAGTATTTATTACGCATTCTATAGACGGTCAAATTTATACAACTGTTTATGCACATATGGAAAGTCGTATGGTAGGGACTGGAGCAACAGTTAGTAAAGGCCAACAAATAGGTATTATGGGAAATACAGGTGAATCGAAAGGTCAACATCTACACTTTGAATTACATAAAGGTAGCTGGACACCTTCTAAGAGCGGTGCGATTAACCCAGTAGGAATTGTTCCTCTATAAGAAAGAGAAAAGGGCTGTTCGAAAAGTGATTGAAATCACTTTTCGGACGCCCTTTTATGCTTTATTCCGTTCTAACCGGCGCTAAGACTTCCACTTTAAAACGAAGGCGTTTAAGAGGGAGATTAAGCCAGTAAGAACCCAATTAAAGTTTCACTTTATTAGCGCTTTCGTTCTAGATGAAACCCATGTAACTTCTTGAAGATCTAAAGAATTACTTTCCCATCAATCAAACAAAGATCGTAAATAGGACTTATTGGACAACCTCTTCTTCTATTTGATTGCAATCTTTAAAGAAACCATTCAGACAAACCTACTGAAACTATTTTGTTTTAGTAGGTTTTTTGAATAGAGCTTGGCTTTTTCTTAACATAAATTATTTAGGCTTTTCATACATATAAATATAAAACCTATAGTGATTAAAAAGAGCCTGTTGTAACAGTTTTGCAAATAAAATCAGTCTACAGAAGCAACCTCTTTTTGAAAGGAGTAATATATGACTAAAAAGTGGGTGCTTCCTACAGCAATCGTTACTTCGCTAACACTTGGTGTTGCAGGGGGAATGTATATAGAGCCTAACCTTTTTCTAAAGTGGAATGCACCAAAGAAAGACAAGCCAGAAAATAACTCAGCTGTACAAACCGAGGATGTAGACTTGGAAAAAGTGGAACAAGCTTATGATTTGATTAGTAAGTATTATATTGAAGAAGTTGAAGAAGATGTACTGTTGTCTGGAGCTATTCAAGGGATGGTTTCAACCTTGAATGATCCTTATTCTGTATATATGGATAAAGAAGTTTCTGAACAGTTTAATCAATCTTTAGATTCATCTTTTGATGGAATAGGTACGGAAATAGGAGTAGAACATGATAAAGTCATCATTGTTGCTCCTTATAAAAATTCTCCAGCTGAAAAAGCGGGTCTAAAGCCAAAAGACGAAATTATTTCCATAGATGGTAAAACGGTTAAAGGATTAAATGTGCAAGAAATCAGTATGAAAATTCGCGGTAAGCAGGGAACGAAAGTAACGCTTGAGATTAAGCGATCAGGGGTTTCCAAAACGCAATTGTTTACGATTAAGAGAGATAAAATTCCAGTTGAAACCGTTACATCTGAAGTGAAAGAAGAAAATGGAACAAAAATCGGTTATATTGAATTATCGTCTTTTTCAAAAGATACATCGAAAGATTTTAGGAAGCAATTAAAGGCACTTGAGAGAGAGAAAATTAAGGGATTGATTATTGATGTGCGAGGTAATCCAGGTGGTTTGCTTTCTTCTGTAGAAGAGATTCTGAATGAATTAATAACGAATGAAAATCCATACTTACAAACTGAATATCGAAATGGAGAACAAACGGAATACTACACGAAGTTAGAAGAAAAGAAGCCATATAATATCGTTGCTCTGATTGATAGAGGAAGTGCTTCGGCATCTGAAATATTAGCAGCAGCTCTTCATGAAGCAGGTGGATATGCCCTTATTGGTGAAAAATCCTATGGTAAGGGAACAGTTCAGCAAGCGATTCCGATGGATGATGGTAGTGATGTTAAGCTAACCGTTTCCAAGTGGTTAACACCGAATGGAAATTGGATTCATCAGAAAGGTATTGAACCTACAATTGCTATTAAGCAGCCTGCCTTATTCTGGACACAACCGTTGAATATCGAAAAATCCTTAAAACGTGATATGACAAGTGAGCAAGTGAAGCATGCACAAGAAATGTTACAGGGCTTAGGTTATGATCCAGGGAGAGAAGATGGTTATTATGATTTGCGAACAGAAATAGCTGTGAAAGCATTTCAAAATAGTGAAGGAATAAAATCAACAGGGAATATCAATGTAAAAACCGCTGAAGCGTTAGAACAGAAGATTAAAGAGGAAATCAAAGATGAAGACAACGATATTCAGCTGCGAGCAGCTATTCGATATTTGTTGAAATAGAAGTTGATCGAGCACTTGTGATGGAGCAAGTGCTTGTTTTTATGTTCAGGGAGAACTCATCTAGCACGCCCAATTATTTTGGGAATAGGAATTGCAGCTTGTCTTTGATAGAATAGTAGTTAGCATATTTAGTATATTGTGAAAGGAAGGTGTACTTAGGTGGGAACGGAATGGGTCGTAGAATTATTATCGGGCATCGGAAAACTCTTTTTGAATCCACTATTTTACTATTCCTTTTTGATTTGTATCGTAATTGGTTATCGACGTGTCAAGCAGGAAAGAAAAGACTTTAAAATTCGTGTGCAAGATGGGTTATATGAAATGAGAAATCTATTACCATTAGGTATTTTAATAGGTTTATTATTTTCGATTATGACGGTTGCAGTAGGCTTAACGATACCTATTGCTGCCATACAAGTTATCGTCATTCTTACAATTATCATGAGTTTAATAGGGAAATTTAGACTCTTATCCCCTACGTATGTAATAGGAATTACTATTTTTGTATTGTTTTTCTTATTCAAAAAAGAGGTTCCTATTCCATTTCTAGGAGATGCGATAAAAGAAATGGATGGTCAGCTCTTTCCAGTATTAGCGATTGTAATGGGATTATTAATCATTGCTGAAGGAATCTTAATTATGAAAAATGCGTTTAAGAGTTCTTCTCCTAAGCTGATTACGTCGAATAGGGGTATGACTGTTGGCGCTCATATTTCAAGAAGAGTATGGATGGTGCCGCTAATGCTCTTTGTTCCAGGAGGTGAGCTAGCCGCTCCTTTTGAATGGTGGCCTCTATTATCATTAGGTGATGATGTGCAAGTAACCCCGATTCTTATTCCATTCTTACTGGGCTTCTCACAGCAAGTACAGGGAAGCTTACCGAAAGAGTCCATTAAAGTTAGCGGATTAAGAATCATCGCTTTAGGGTTTATAGTATTAGCGGTTGCAATCGGTAGCATATGGTGGCCTATTCTTACGATTGCAGTAGCAGCCATTGCTATTCTAGGAAGAGAGAGTATTCATTATTTTAATAAACTTCACGAACAACAATCTTCTTTTTATTTCTCACAACGAGATCATGGAGTACTTATTTTAGGTATTATACCGCATTCACCAGCTGAGAAAATGGCTCTAGAAGTCGGTGAAATCATAACAAAAGTAAATGGAACTCCCGTACATAGTGAAAAGCAATTATATGAAGCATTACAATATAATCTAGCGCATTGTAAGCTGGAAGTATTAGATTCTAATAATCAGATTCGATTTGTGCAGAGAGCGCTTTTCCAGGGTGAACATTATGAGCTTGGCATTCTCTTTATTCCTGAAGAGAGAAGTTCTAAGAAGATTGGGTAACTGTGATTTTTCATCATTCGTTAGAATTTTCTTATAATAAGTAGAATGGTTTTTCATCTTTAATTAGAGTGGCATTCTAGTTACATTCTGGACATGTAAAAAAGAATATTAAACAAAAAATTAAGCATGTTTCTTAAGGATCTTATCAAGACCTAAATTAAAAAAAGATAATTAAATTAATGGACATAACATATTTTATATGACTAATATGTTATGTTCATTCTTTTTCAACTAACGCACCCGATAGTTTAAGTGTAATAATTCACAAACTTTGTTGATTTTTGCATAATTTATAAGTGCATTCCTTACAGGAATGCTGCCCCATTGGTAGATTATTGAATGGAAATGACTTTAGCTCGCTTTGATGGAATAATATATGTTTGAAGTGAATATTTTATTTTTTATTATTCAATTGTTTTAACAAATCTATAATTTCCTGATTTTGTTTATTTGCTTTCCTAAGATTAACACCTATGCCAAACACTTCAATCATAATAACGACTGAAGCTACTAATATAATTAAAATCATAGTATCCATTCAAAAAATTATCTCCCTTACTATTTCTTAGTTATTATCATAATCTTACCATATAGTAATTTTTTATTGAGCTATTCTGCAACTTTTGTGACATAAGAAAAGAAAAAGGAACTGCAATCACAGTTCCTAATATATTAAAGCACCCGTTAGCTTAAGTGTACTCTTTCACTTAGATTAGTTGCCAGAATTCCTAGTCAAATTATCACCGTCACTAGATACTGTATATCCCCAAACTTCACCATCTTCACCTTCAAAATAATACTGGTAATAAACAGCTTTTTCTTCTACAAAATTAATATACAACTGATAGTCTAGGTTGCCTGACTTTAAATCATCAAACGCTACCGAACCACTTAGTCGGTCATATTCAACTGGTTTATATGAAGTTGAATCGTAAATGAAAGTCATAGTATTATCCATAATCCCAGAATACTGTTCGGTTCCAAAAATTTCTCTAACTTCATCAAAAGACAAACCAGCTTGGGCATTCTTTTTTACAAACTCTTTTGTTATCTTTTTCTTTTCAACTTGTTCAGTAGTAGCATTATCATTTTCTTCTTTTTTAACTTCAGTAGATTTTTCATTCGAACAAGCAACAAGAACAAGTAATAAAATTAACATCATAGTTAGTTTCCTCATAAATTATTCTCCTTCATTACTTATTTTCTTAATATTAACACTAATTATATATGCATTCTAAATATTACAATTATAGTACTAACCTGCCCTTTAGCTGCATTAGAAAAAGCTGCCTAAGTGACAGCCTTGATCTTCTACTAATGCACCTGATAGTTTAAGTGTAATTCCTCACAAACCATTTATCATTATTATATTGGACTCTAATAAAACAGCTATAATTACAACAACTAATATTAAATTAATAAAAAAAAATATATTTATTTGATATGAAGGAATATTTTTGAAGGAAAATGAAATCTTTTGAAGTGCTATGACCAATATTAGGAACATAACCATTCTCCAAATCATCCCGAATGTACTTAAATTATTATTTGCAATATATTGCATTATAATCAATATTGCGGGAAATGATAATGCGAACTGAATAAAAAATAATATTAACCTCTTTTTCAAGTAATCACCTTTTCTGTGCAGTGTAAGAAATATATGTAGTTTTCCTCCATTTTTCTACTTGTTCATATTTTCTTTATTACTACTAATAATAATCGAATTTAATAAGTGTATTAAAATGAAATTTCATCCATTGCTTATTGAATTATCCTGCATCTTTAGTTTAAGAAGAAAAAAGCCTTACTCCTTATTGAAGTAAAGCACCCGTTTATTGAAGATGGAATAGCTACTTAATCTCCCGTAATGCGAATTCTACTTATCCTCTCATCACTTAGCCTGTCAATTAAAGAATTTAAATGAGGTAGATACTCTTTGCCTATAAATATCTTGTAACTATTCAAATCATCAATAAATTCCTTAAGTTCTTCTTTATTCCAATAAATATTGGGAGCATAATAATCCTTGATTTTTCTTAGATATTGGTAACTTCCCCAGTTCTTCGTTTCATAAAAAATAGCATCGTGGAAGTGTTGTTCAATTTCAAACAGACTTAACTCATTATCATCACTATCAAATAGTTGCACATCTAATCCCATTGTTTCCATCCCCCATTCCCAAGCTAAAAAGAAAAAGAACGCTATCTGTTTTCTTTAATTTATCATTTTTCAATCTTCAACTAAACTGCCACTTTAGCTGCATAAGAAAAAGCCGTCTATATGACAGCTCTGATCTTCTGCTAATGCGCCCGTTAGCTTAAAAGGGGCATCTTTTATTATGATATTAATTTTATTGATTTTCTGCTAATTCTTTAATCACTTGTTTAGATTTTGATGCAAAGTCAACGGAGGCATCATAATACATTTGACCATTTTTGATAAGTGAAAAATCACCTATTTCAATTTTTAAAAGTGTACTACCATTTCGGTCTTCTAACTGATACAGATACGCTACATCACCTTCATTCGGTTTTACTTCCCAATTCGATTGGTATAACGCAATTTTTAATTCCTTCATTTCTTCCGCGTTAATGATTGTTGTTATAGTCTGTTCACCGTTAGGATGTTCCCAAACAACTTTACTTCCCTTAGACATATCTTCATTAGGGTAATTTTCTGGAAGTTCATCCCATTGTGCTACATATTTTGGTTTAATGAGTACCTCCCACACACTTGAAGGAGTTGCCTCGATGAGAACTTCATCTTTTACAATCAGTTTTTTAGTCATTATATCTTCCCCTTAATTCATTTCATACTATCATTTTACATGTTGTGAATTAATACGAAAATGTATTTCTTGTTATACTAACCTGCACCGTTTGTTCAATATGTTAAGTAACAATAAAGTTGTTTAAAACACGCCACGCCAGTCATGTTATTCAACAATCGGACCAGATTGTGGAGGATTAGAAGAAGGAAAGCTATGTATAATTAATGATGTAAGTTTATGCTTTTTATGTAATAATTATTTTGTAGAAATGTAAAGTTCAATTCATACATAGTGAAGGTGGGGATCATAATGGCAACGGGAACGCATACTGTAGTAGTTCCAGTAGATGTACAAGCAGTTTGGGATTATGTTAGTGATCTCGAAAAATGGGCAACGACAGTACCAGCCTATAAAGAACATGAAATCATAAATGACAAGCAATCTATTTGGACATTTGAAGGTAGTGTGAAAGGTATTAAAAAAACAATACAAGCGCAGGTAGATATTACCGAATGGAATGAACCTTCAAATATTAAGTTTGAACTAAAAGGTTTATCAGATAATTTTACAGGAAGCGGTCACTTTACTGCAGAAGATGTTAATGGTAAAACAATAATGACTTGTTCGGTGGAAGTCCATGCAGGCGGATTATCTGGTGCGGTGTTAACACCAATTATTAAATGGGCTGTTCCAAAAGTAGCATCTCGTTTAACAGAATCTATCGCACGTAAAATTGTAGTATTCTCATAGCTTTCAAAGATTGAAATCCGATTCATTTTGGAGATACCATCTCTGAAGTATAAATGGTAACATTCTGATGTGACCAATGTAACGATATAGAGTTCTACTAGAAATTTTATAATTAGTGGAATGGGGGCTGTCCAAAAAAGGATGGTCTCTTTTTTCATTGTTCCAGAATCGGTCGCAATCCTTGAACAAGGATAGGCGTCCATTTTTCATTTTGGGGCTATATTCTTGTATCACTCAATAATGTGAAGAAGATAGTGAAAGACCTAGTGGGAAGCACCTAAAACAACCGTTAAGCAGACGATTACTCTTATTTTTAGCAAGATGTCTGTCGAATGACAATAAAGTTGTTTAAAAATGATCGCGTAAACTCGCATTCTACCGTTTTTTAAGCAACTTTATTTTGAGAATCAAGTCCGTTGTTAACATAAGAATGCACTTTGAACAACATATTTTTAAATGACTTTATTGTCACTACACACTATAAAAAAAGACTGCTTTTTAGCAGTCTCATCATTAAAGGAATTACATAATCTCTATGTTTAATTACATCAATGGGTATGAATTCCATATATTCTCCATCCTTTTGAAAATATTTATAACAATTACATTATAAAAAATTCATTTTCCTTCTTCCGCTAACCTGCTCCGATAGCTGCATAACGAAAAAGACTGCTCATTAGTAGCCTTGATCTTAAACTCTAGCACCATTTGTTTACATGTACACCGTCACAAACTTTGTAATTTTCGAGATTAAAATCTTAACCCTCTTTTTCATTCATTACAGGAATGCTGCTCCGTTTATTCCAAACAAAATAAGCTGCATAAATTACAACTTAATCTTCTGCTATTGCAGCAGTTACTCTAGTTAATTAGAAGTTATTTATTGAAAAGATCGTCAATCGCTTGAATAGCTAGTTCTAACGCTTTAATTCTTCTTTCTAAAAGCGTTCTTTGGGGACTACCAGCCTTTAACTTAACATAAATGTTCTCAATTGATGGAAATAAACCAGTAAGAACATTGCGAGCTTCTGCTAAATCTTCCTGGTTGTAATAATGGGGTCTTTGATTCCAAACGTTTTCTAGCATTGCTAAGCCGATGCAAACAGCTTTGAGTCGTTTCTTTACTAAGGTAGTATTTGCGCCTTTCTGAGTCATCTGGGACAAGGCATTTTCAAGTTTACTGATTGTTGATTGTAAAGATTTTATTGATTCCGATTTATCTACATTTGATACGTTTTCCATAATAGTAATGTCCTTTCTTCGTTTCTGAATTATTTTGCTTGATATTTGATAAAATCGTTAAGAAATTTCACTCGCAATATTTTAACATAACTAACTAACTATCTTTGAGAGGGATTCTCAACATTCTGGCCCATTGTTGAACACAAGTTAAATAACACTCTTCAATTAACCTGCACCGTTTGTGGAAGAACAAAAAAGAGCTGTTCAAAGCTCTTGATATAGAAGTAAAGCACTCTATTCTTTAAGTGTATTTATTCACAAACTAAGCAGGGAGTAGAATCAATGTTATTAATTATAGGAACGCTAATCTGCTTCTATTGCTACCTGTTCTTTCTTTTGTAATGATAAATAAACTACTAGAACTAAAATTAATATCATTCCAATCATTTGCCAAATACCAAAAGGAAGGCTTAACCAAACGATACTACTAACGACTGCTGTTAGAGGCTCTACTGTACCTAGTAAAGTTGTCTCTTTTGCTTCTAAATATTCCAAGCTCTTAATAAACATCCAAAAAGCAAGAGTTGTTCCGAAAAATATAGTAAAAGCTAATACAATTATAGTTGATAACGTCCAATCATTTGTTTCAACTTTCCAGATTGGATGGATAAAATTCATAAAAACACCTGAAATAATCATTGCCCAACCAACAACGGTTACGGATGAATAGAAATGAAGTAGATTACGAGCATATAGGGTGTAGAAAGATAGAGATACTCCTGAAATAAATCCCCATATAATTGCTACACTTGATACGGACAATCCTTGAAATGAACCATTAGTTAATAAGAGTAGTGTTCCAATAATTGTTGTCAAAATAGCTATGATATCTGATACATGTAATTTTTGTTGTCCTTTATATATTAACCAAATTATTATATATATAGGAGCTAAATACTGTAGCAATGTTGCTACGGCAGCATTACCAGCTTCAATAGAAGCCATATATGAATACTGAACTAATAACATTCCAAACAAACTAAAAATGATTAAAGGTATTCTTTTATTTGAATCTTTCCATATGGCAAAAACCTTTTTAGTGTTTGTTAAAAGCACTTGTACCCCTAATAGTAACAAACCACTAATAATAAGCCTTGTCGAGACATACCAGTTCATATTTATCTGCTCTACCTTAAATAAATAATCAGCAGCTGTACCTCCAATCCCCCAAAAACTTGCACCTAAAAGAACAAATATAATTCCAACTAAACGACTTCTTGTTGTATTAATCATAACATCACCTATAATATTAAGATGTGAATAATATATCGTAAAAAATCACAAAATTATACTGAAATACAACCTAAAAGTATATAAATATTGAGGTGGTATATTTGGAAACTAGAAATATTATTTTAAATTCCCTAAATGAAGAACTTATTCCTTATTCAGATCCAGATTGGTTACATTCTATAGAATACACCTATATTTCTAAAACAATTTTAGGGTATATCCCTTTACACTGGCATGTAGAATTGCAATTTGTAGTGGTAAAGAGCGGTACAATAGATCTCCATATTCTAGGAAGGAAAATTCCTATATCTAAAGGAGAGGGTTCCTTTATTAATTCAGGTGTTGTACATGAAATTCATGGAAAAACTTCAAATGCATCATTTATTTGTTGGAATATAGGAATTCCATTATTCGATAAACATATTCAAACCAAATATATACTCCCATTAATCCAAGAAGGAAGTACCCCTTATGTGATACTAAACCCACGTAATGAAAGGCACATCAATATTATAGAAGCGATATTAACTACATTTGATACGTTTAATGCACAAGAAAAAGGCTTCGAAATGGTCATAACTAGTCAGTACCTTTTGTGTTTAAAAGAATTACTTAATGAGGTTACCTTTCACTCTACAAACGATTATCCGATCTATGATCAAAGAGTAAAAATGATTATTGAATACATTCATACTAATTATCAATTACAAATTACTCTTGAAAAACTAGCTGAAATTACCTTTTTAAGTAAATCAGAAACAATCCGCTTATTTAAAAAACATGTTGGAAGAACACCCTTTAATTACATACTTGACTATCGTTTAGAGCGTAGTATTAACCTTCTAATTGGCACTAGAAGTACAATTACTGAAATTTCCAATGAATGTGGTTTTTCTAGTGTTAGTTATTTTATAGAGAAATTTAAACGAGCTTATCATACCACTCCCAAAAAATATAGAAATGAAAAAAAGGTTAAGAAATAATACCTTTCCTTAACCCTATTCCAATTAATCATGAAAAAAACGATTCATAAAATCCCGATATTTCTTTAATTAGAATGTATTTCAAGTTGTATACTGGATGTTCTAAATAACAATAACGAATAAATATTAGAGCATGTTTCGGTTGTTGGAAACATGCCTAATATTTAATATTCAGTTAGATCTTCTTCAACGATTGCACCCGTTAATTTAATAAGCAAATATGGATTAACGAATACTGACCTTGCGGAAGCCATTAAAGCCTAGGCCTCTCTCAATATTTAGTCTCACCTCTGGCTCAGTCCATTTTATTTTTCTTTAGTTACCATAGCACTGCTCATCTTTGTGAATAGCAAAATGGCAAGAAGGAGAGCGATGCCTACAGCACCGAGACCTAGCCAATTTAAATACAGGACGGATGCACGGCTGATGACAAGCCCACCTAACCCAGATCCTAGTGCAAAGCCAAATTGTATGAAGGATGTATTCACACTTAACGCTATATCCGGATTCCTAGGTACCAAAGTGACCAGATATAGCTGTTGGGCAGGGGAGATGCTCCAGGTTGCCAACATGAAAATCATGAGAACCAATATCAAGAACAAGAGATTGGTACCAGAAAGAGCAAATAAAATGAGCGTTGCTCCTTGTAACAGGAGTCCTAGCCAAATTGTAAATTTTGATCCCTTTGCATCTGCCAATTGTCCCCCCATTCTTGAGCCAACGAAGCTACAAACTCCTGCAAGGAAGAGAACGCCACTAATTTCTACTATGGAAAGAGAGGATGTAGCCTGCAAGAAAGGCGTAATATAAGTGAATAGCGTAGAATAGCCGCCGATATAAAATAAAGTAATGGCCAAAGCTGTCAGAATCCTTGAATCTTTTAAAATGGAGAGCTGCATCCCTAGGGTAACAGCTTCTTCTTCCTTGATTGCTGGAACTTTTTGGTGGACAACAAGTAATGGGAAAATGCTTAATAGACCTATAAAAATAAACAAAACTCTCCAGCCAAAGATCTCACTAAAAAACGTGCCAATCGGAACTCCCAGTACAAGCGAACTGCTGAGACCCATCAAAATAATGCCGATAGCACGGCCTCTTCTTTCTTTTTCAACCAGTCGAGTGGCTACTGCCATGGATACCACCGTAGCAATTCCTCCGCTAACTCCCTGAACAATTCGTACTAATAGTACGGTTTCATAAGAAGGACTTATAAACATCAGTACGTTGCTGGCAATAAAAATACCGAGGGTAATCAATAAGAGCTTCTTACGATCCACATTAATCGTTAAGGCGATCAGAATCGGAGCGACAATGGCTGCTGCCAGAGCAAATACAGTTACCAATAGTCCGACTTTAGAAGTAGATACTCCCAAATCCACGGCGATCATTTCAATGACCCCTGTGATAATGTATTCAATAGTTCCTATCAAAAAAACAGCAAGAGCCAGAATATAGATGATAGTGTTGTTTTTCAATTCGGATCGCCCCTTCCCCATCTCTTGAATATGTTATATTGTAATATCTTCGCCGAGCAAGAACCGCTTGAGACGCTCATCTATCCATTCCGAATCCTCTTCATGCTGTCCGATGCCTGCGCAATGTCCCCATTTGGATTCAATCGGGAGAAAAATGGCGCTGGGCATATGTCGGGTTTCATATTCGTTGTCCTGCGGAGGGAAGAACAGGTCTGTGCTTCCTGGCATGACCAGTGCCCTCGCAGTAATCCTGCTTAATGCAAGCTCAAAGTTTCCGTTGTAAACCGGGTTTGCGCTAATGTCCCCGGTGATGCCGGTGCGTAGCATGGTAATCAGGTCATTGGCGTCAAAGGTTAAAAACACTTGATCCCAGTAATCTTCGAGATACTCTTCCAAGGTGTTGTAGCCCTCTTGCTTGTAGAGCTGCTCCAGATAATATGCCTGAGAGAAGCCCCAAGCCGCATAAACTCGTCCCATAGCCGCCAATCCATCCTTCGGCTGTTCACTGTAAAAACCATCCTTCCAGGCAGCATCGGCCTGAAGAGCGGCAATCATTCCCTCGAATACAACCTTCGCATGAGGCCGGGTTTTTGCGGTTCCTCCGAATGGAGCGATTCTCTCGACCATATCGGGGTAGTTAATCCCCCACTGAAAGGTCTGAACAGCACCAAGTGACCAACCGACAACGAGGGTAATTTTCGTAATACCAAATTTCTTTGTAACCAGCTGATGCTGGAGTCGCACATTATCATCAATAGAGACGTGCGGAAAGTGGGCCTGGTGATAAGGAGGTGGTGTATTGCTTGGTGAGGATGACAACCCGTTTCCCAGCATATTGGGGACGATGATAAAATACTTTTCCGGGTCCAGTGCCTTGCCAGGTCCAATCAACCATTCGTTATCGGTATGTCGACCTGCAAACCAGGTAGGGTAAACGATCACATTGTTTTTGGCTGCATTCAACAAACCGTAGGTTTTATACGCGAGAATGGCATTGGGTAGGATGTCACCGGATTGCAGCTCCACATCGCCCAGTTCGTACAGTTCATAATCTTTCATATCAAAATCTCCTCTCCATAATTAAAGACGATTGTCTTTCTTGTCATTACTCTACGATACTGATATTGTTAAGTCAAAGAAACGTTTATGAATTAAATGTTCATTTTTTTTGAATTATAGGAGGTGTTGTAGTATGGAATTACGTCAACTCAAAACGTTTCATACCCTTGCTTCCACACTCAACTTTAGCCGCGCAGCAGAAGCTCAGAACTACGTCCCCTCAACGGTTACGATGCAGATGAAATCATTGGAGGATGAACTTGGGGTCAAGCTGGTGGACCGAATGGGGAAAAAGGTGGCTCTAACCGATGCGGGCAGAAGCTTTCTTGGCTATGTGGATCACATCTTGCGTGAGCTGGAAGAAGCGCAGCATGCCGTCAAACAATCTGGAGAAATGACCGGTACGCTGACCATAAGTGCGGATGAAACCTTGTGTACGTACCGGCTTCCGGCTGTGCTTAGCCGATTTCGCTTGCGTTATCCGGGGGTTCGTCTGATGTTTCGGCCACTCACTGAGACGACCCTGAAACAGAGCTTGCGGGAAGGGAGCGCGGACATTATTTTTACGCTGGATGAGATCAAGGGTGAAACGGGAATTTGCGGGGAAAAGGTGCTTGACGAGCCCTTTTATCTATTGGTCGCACCGGAGCATCCGTTGGCTTCCAAGATTGCTTTGACGATTGAGGACTTTAATGGTGAGACCTTCCTGCTGACGGAGCAGGGCTGCTCCTATCGAACATTTTTTGAGCGGAGCCTTTCTCAAAAGGCTATGGGAAGCATTACGGAATTGGAGTTTAATAGTGCAGAGGCAATTAAGCAATGTGCAAAAATAGGAATGGGCATCGCCATATTGCCTGAAATGGCCGTAGCGGCAGAGGTGAATAGAGGAGAGTTGGTTCCGCTACCGTGGGATTTGACAGCCGTGTCTTTTGCTACCCAAATGTTTTGGCATGAAGAGAAATGGATTTCGCCCACCATTGAAGCCTTTTTGAACTTGACCAGGGAGACCTTCCTGACCCATCCGTAAAGAAAAAACGGTGTGTCATGGATGTGCAACTATATTACTATGCTTGGGGTATGGATTCTAGTCGATTAAGTGAAAAGTTGTGGTGGTGGCGGAGCTCCTGTTTCTGTTGAATTGATAAATCATTTTGAACAAGTGACAGGTGTACCAATCGTTGAAGGGTACGGCTTATCAGGAGCGACGATTGCAGCAATACGAACTCCAAAGCTAGATAAACGAAAAATTGGAAGTTGTAGAATTCCATTACCTAATACGGAAGCGAAAATTGTAGATATCGAGACTGGGAAAATTGAAATGACAATGGGCGAACCAGGAGAAATAATTGTAAAGGGTCCACAAGTCATGAAAGGATAATAGAAATTTAAAGTTAGCATTAAATGTGATAAAGGGATGGGAAGGCTTAATGGTTTCTCATCCTTTTTCACATTATTAGATAAAACTAGTCATGAGCTCTTAGTGAACATGACTAGTTTTTTATTAACTTATTATCTTTGATAATCTTTCGGTAAAGAAAATCCTCTTCCTACAATGTCCGAAGCATTTAAAAAGATAACAAAGGAATCGGTGTCGTGGCTTATTAACTCTTTTAAATAAACGGCTTCTGATTGCTCGACCACGCTAAATAGCAATGCTTTTCTTCGATTTGAAAATCCACCTTCGGACCATACTCTTGTAAAGCCTCTATTGATTTCGTTTTGAATCAGATCTGTTACTTGCTGCTCATTTTCCGTAACAATTAAGACAAGCTTAGAAGAAGATGAATGAAGTTGTATAAAATCTATTACTTTACTTGAGATGAAAATGGAAATCATGGCATAAAGAGCAAGTTCTAAATCAAAGGCAAACATGGCAAGAATGACAACGCAGCCATCGATGATTAGCTGTGCAAATCCACTTGATAATCCTGTGTATTTTTTAATGAGCTGGCCGATAATAGTCGTCCCTCCGGTTGAACCGTTCCCTCGGAAGACCAATCCAAGACCTGTACCAATTAGTATTCCTCCGTATATTGAAGCAAGCATAGGATCTTCTACAGTAAACGGTAAGGAAGAGGTTATCCAAATAAAAAAAGGAAGTAACATCGTTCCAACAAATGTTTTAATGCTAAACTCTTTTCCTAAAAGGAAGTATCCCACAAAAAAGATAGGAATATTAATACACCATTGAACAATGGCAGGAGTCCATTCATACAGGCTGTAAAGAATCGTGCTTATGCCCGAGATTCCTCCCGCTGCTAGACGGGCTGGTAATAAAAAGATATTAAACGCCAAACCAACCATTAAAGTACCAAGTACAATTAAACTATAACTTCGTAGTTCTTTATGTGTGTTCATAAGCATATGTCCTTTCTATGTCATACAATAAAAAAATGGTATACTACCATATTTTCTTTTAATATCAATTAATAACGCTAAACATAAATTATGTCAATTACTGATTAGAATATACATTTAGGTAATATCTATAGAAGTTCACTAAAATCTTATCGTTGTTAGACTCTTTATGAGGGTTTATTGCACATCTTCTTTCAATGCTCCCTTTGCTCTCTTTCGTATAACCTATTTAATCGTAAATTTTTCTTTAAATAGGATCCCAAGATAACGATATTCTACAATAACTTCATGGATTTCTTGATTATGCTGCACCATAATTGCGTAAGTTATATCATTTTTCGTTGCAGTACCATCATTTACTTTATTTAACTGCTTTTCCGGATCTGTTTTGCTTTGGAGACGAACTGTATGTAAATCCTTAAAGGGTATTTCACTCTCTTTTTCTTCGTTCATATTGTCCGTTAAAACAAAGCCCTTTAATACATTACTAACTTGTACCTTAACATCTGTCGGTTTATGATCGTTATTAACTAAGACATTTTCAATTTGAATTTCACCAAACGGCATTTTGTTACCTACTCCAACAAGTGCGATTTTTTTCTCTTGTGTCCAAGCTATTGTTCCATCAGCTAAAGGGCTATTTGCTTTTAAAAAGACAAATGCACCCCCTAAAGCAATTACTGCCACAACAACGATTATGACAAGTGTTTTTTTCATACTCTTTCCACCCCTAATAATGAAAATCATATCCTCAATCCACTATAACAGATTAACCATTCTAGCAATATGAATGTAATAGAATCTATTACCGTGAATATTTAATGCTCCCAAGTTGACAATGCTAAAGATGAGGAAATATAATGTTTACTATATTCTTAATATTTCAACTTAATAATGAGGTTTATGTTTATGTATGATATGAAAGATTTGGATGTCGTAAGTACATTGTGCAAATCCCATACAAATCTATTGCAACAGGATATTGACACAATTAAAGAGCTTGCTGGACAGTTACCTCTCATTGCTGATTTAAATAAAGCTAATATTTTTGTAGACTGTCCTACGAAAGAAGGTAAGCATGCAATAGTAGTAGCGGAAGCGAGTCCAACAACAACAACCTCCATTTATAAGCAGCCAGTTGTAGGGAAGTTTGCATATGAAGCATTCGAACCTGCTGTTTTTTTTACTCTAAAAACGGGAAAACCAATGTTTTTGAATCGTGCTTTGACACAGGAAGGTAAGACAGCTGAACAAAGTATTGTACCTATTAAAGGTGTAAACGATAGAGTAATTGGCGTGTTAATAATGGAGAAAGATATTGATGAGAAGTTACAACAGCAGAACCAGATTAAAGCATTATCAGAAGTAAATCAAACACTTAGCGAGCTTCTATTAGGTATTACAGAAGATAGGCCAATTATTTCTGAAGTTTTAGAGGAAGCCGTTTTTTTCGTAGACGATTATAAGAAGATTTTATACTTTAATCCCTCAGCTATAAATCTAGTGTTAGAAGTATGTTCTACAGAATGTAGAGTAGGTACCCCGATTTATAAGTATTTTCCATGTATAAAAGATCTCATTAGTCATCCAGAAGAATTACTAATGAGGGAAATTCAAATTTTGAAAAAAGTATTTCAAGTAAAGAAGATTAGTTTAGGTGAGCACGAAAAGCTTAAAGGAACGTTTTTCATTTTTCGTGATATTACCGAATTGCGGGAAAAAGAGCGTGAACTTATTGCTAATTCGGTCGCTATAAGAGAGATTCATCATAGAGTGAAGAATAATTTGCAAACGGTTGCTAGTTTATTACGTCTACAAATGAGGCGAGGAGTTCCAGAAGAGAGCAAAGTGCATTTTGAGGAAAGTTTACATCGAATATTAAGTATTGCCTCAGTGTATGAAATCATTTTAGCGAATTCTAGTGTAGACGAAGTGGATATTAAAGGTTTGGCAGAAAAAATCGGTAGTAGATTAATAAATCATTGTGATCCAGAGTATCTTGATATTCACATTACCTTTTCGGGTCCAAGTTTTGAGCTCAAATCAAAGAAAGCGGTTTCAGTCGCTTTGGTCATTAATGAATTAATTCAAAATTGTTTAAAGCACGCTTTTGGAGATAGGAAACAAGGTTTGATTAGCGTGAATTTTATTTTGAATGGTACTAAAGTAGAAGTCCAAGTTGTAGATAATGGGAAGGGCTTTTCTCCTAGTACTAACCAGTCTTTAGGCCTTGATATAGTCAGAATGATGGTTGAACATGATTTAGCTGGTGAATTTATTATTAAGCGTGCTGAGATAGGAACAAGTGCTTCAATCATTTTTGAATTTGAGTAGGTGATGTGAAAATGACAAAGAGAATATTGGTAGTAGAAGATGAATCTCTTGTTCGATTAGACATCGTTTTGATGTTAAAAGACGCTGGATATGATGTGGTTGGAGAGGCAGGAGATGGTGAGAAAGCAATTGAGTTAGCTTATACATTAAAGCCGGATCTTGTCATTATGGATATAAAAATGCCAAAGCTAAATGGATTAAAAGCTAGTGAAATTATATCTAATAAATTCCATATCCCTATTTTACTACTGACTGCATATAGTCAAAGTGAATATATTGATAAAGCAAAGCAGGCGAATATATTAGGTTATATTGTTAAGCCAGTTAGTGAAACAAGTCTTATTCCTGCGGTAGAAATTGCTTTACAACAAGCAGAAAATACGAAGAATTTTAAGGTAAGACTTGATGAAATGAATCAAGAATTGAACAATCGGAAGATAGTTGAGAAAGCTAAAGGAATTATAATGAAGCATTTAAATGTAAGCGAAGATGAAGCATTTGCTAAACTGCGAAAAATCAGCATGAATAAGCAAATGACAATTGATAAAGTGGCAAGACGTGTACTAGTAAAATATAAATCATAGATTCATATTTACAAGTGAATAGTGAAAGCAAAGGTGCTTAATGGTTTTATTTCGATAAAACTAATAGGCACCTTTTTGCCTTTTTTTACACTTTCTTTGCCATCAGTATGTAAAAATTTCTCTTCTCGAACTTCTTCTGTTTATATATTTTGAGCTTGTTAATTTAGAATTGGAGGAAAAATGAATGGTCTATATTGGTAATATCGTAATCTATATCATTATGGCATGTGCCTTTGCTGGGGCAATTGCGGCGATAAAAAACAGTGATGAAGGCTTAGGAAAGCAATTCATGGAAGGGCTTCATACAATAGGACATATTTTCGTTCCAGCAGCTGGAATTATGGCCTCTATCCCTTATTTATCTTGGTTTATTGATAAAGTATGTGGTCCAATATTCTCAGCGATTGGAGCAGATCCAGCGATTGCGGCGACTGCTATATTAGCTACAGATATGGGAGGCTATCATTTAGCAGAAGTTCTAAAGCAATCCTATGAAGGCTGGATTATGGCTATGATTGTTGGGTTTATGGCGGGAGCAACGATTGTTTTCTCGATTCCGATGGGCTTAGCGATGTTGGATAAACGAGATCATAAGTATATGGCACTAGGCATCATGTCAGGTGTCTTAACGATTCCAATTGGAGCTTTTATCTCAAGTGTCCTAGTTGTTTTATCAGACGCAAAAATACGTACAGTTATTTCAACTACCGCAGATTCTAATTATGAATTTGCTATGAGTTATTTGAAAATCTTTTTAAATCTATCACCGCTTTTAGTTTTTGTTATACTTATTGCTGTTGGACTTTATTTTTTACCAGATTTAATGATCAATTTATTTATGTGGTTTGGTCGTGTTTTAGACGCTGGAATCAAGTTAGTACTGGTATTTTCAATTATTGAAATCTTTACAGGTTTATTTTCGACTGTATTTGGAAGCTGGGGCTTCGATCCGATTATGGCAGATAAAGAAGACCAATTCCGTGCATTAGAAACAGCTGGGAACATTGGTATTATGCTTGCCGGAGCATTCCCAATGGTATACCTATTACAGAAATATGCCGGTAAGCAACTTGTTGCTTTTGGTAGTAAATTAGGCATGAGTAAAGATGGTAGTGCAGGATTATTAGCAACAATCGCTAATATTTTGGCTATGTTTAAATTGGTTCGTACAATGCCTCCAAAAGATAAAGTAATCAATATTTCATTTGCTGTGTGTGCTGCTTTTCTTCTTGGTGACCACTTGTCTTTCACAGTAAACTTTCAGCCTAATTTAATCTTACCTGTAATGTTTGGTAAGTTATCTGCAGGTGTTATAGGGATTGGACTAGCGTATTGGCTATCTGTTCCAAAGGCTTTAGAACTTGAAAAGAGAGATCGTGAAGCTGGGATTATTGGTGCAAATGAATACTTAGTAAGTGATGAACTTAAAGAAGATGAAGGTGCGAAAGTAGGATAATGGTTTAGTACAGAAAGGGTTTGTAATATGAGTGATGAGAAAAAACGTTTTATACAAGAATTTGTGCCAGGAAAGCAAGTAACCTTAAGTCATTTAATTGCTAATCCGGATAAAGATATGTTTGAAAAGCTGGGCATACAACAAGCTGGCTCATTAGGTATATTGACTTTAACACCGAGTGAGACAGTTATCATTGCAGGCGATTTAGCAACAAAAGCAGCAAATGTGCAAATTGGTTTTCTAGATCGCTTTACTGGAAGTCTTGTAATAGTTGGTAGTGTTTCTGAAGTGGATATGGCAATGAGAGAAATTAATCGCTTTCTAACGGAAACATTAGGATATACGCCTTCAAAAATTACAAAGTCCTAGAGTTACATTAAGCGACCAGGGTGGGATGTTATCATGTATAAACATAGAGCGATGTTAATTGGTTCGATTGGAGCAGGAAAGTCAACTTTAACAAATGCTCTTCTTGGTAGAGAGGTAAAAGCTGTAAAGACACAGTCCTTACATTATTATGATTGGATTGTAGATACGCCAGGAGAATATACAGAAAATCCGATGTTTTATAAAAATATAATGGCAACATCACTAGAAGTTACACATGTGCTTTATATTCAAGATGCTACCAAAAGGAAAATGATATTTCCTCCAGGGTTTAGCAGTGGAATAAATAAATTACAAATTGGTGTTGTGACCAAAAGCGATGCTTTGGATCGTAATGTTGAATTTGCCATTTCTCAATTAAAACAAGTAATGACATCAGGACCGATCGTTGTAACGTCTTCTTTTAAAGGAGAGGGCATTCAAGAAATACGCGATTTAGTTCAATTGAAGTCATTACAGGAAATGAAAGATTACGTAGAGAAAAATCCTTCAAAATTTATATTCTTTGCATGAAAGTGTTTACAAAAAAACAAAAATAAATTATATTTTTAATATAATAAATGAATATTTCAGGCAACGGCGCCTTGTATGAACTATCTACTTATAGATGGTTTGTATGAGGCGTCTTTTTGTCGTATTTGCCAATAGAGGGGTTAAGGATATGATTCGTGATCATTCACATAAAGAGGTCATTATTAGTGTGGGTATAGATATTGGTACTAGTACTACTAAGATGGTTATTAGTGAATTATCACTAATGAATACAGCAGGTGGAGCACGGATGCCGAGAATAGAAATTATCGATAAGAAAGTGATCCACCGAAGTCCGATTTATCGAACACCTCTTTTATCAATGAATGCGATAGATATGAAAAATGTTGAAAAAATAGTTGAAGATGAATATAGAAAAGCTGGTATTCACGTTGATGAAGTGAAAACGGGAGCAGTCATAATTACAGGTGAGACAGCTACGAAAAAAAACGCTTCTGAAATGATTCATCACTTATCTAATCATGCTGGCGAATTTTTAGTTGCAACGGCTGGTCCAGATTTGGAAAGCATTATAGCGGCTAAAGGCTCTGGTGCTTACCAATATTCTCAAAAAACAAGCAAGGTCATTGCGAATATAGATATCGGTGGAGGAACGGCTAATATTGCTGTTTATAAACTAGGAAGACTATGTGGGACATGCACATTGCATATTGGTGGCAGATTAATTGAAATGGATAACGGTAGAATAAAACACCTTTCATTACCCGTTAAACAACTAGCCGCTAATAAAGGTCTTTCTTTATCTGTTGGTGACATGGTTACAAACGAAGAGCTAAGAGAAATATCAAATAGCATGTCGCACATTTTAGCCCGTGTATTAAAGCGAAATCTACAAGAAGAAGATCATGTTCTCTTGCTAGGGCATGAACCGAGTTGGGAAGAAGACATTGATGTAATTATGTTTTCTGGAGGAGTTAGTGAGTGTTTGTATCAAATGGAAAATCGTGCGCATGAGTATGAAGACATTGGTCAATTTATAGCGGATTCTTTACAGGAAAATCAAGAATTACATACATGGGAATGGATTCATCCTAACGAAACGGTGAGAGCAACTGTATTAGGAGCCGGTACACAAACGACGGAAATAAGTGGTGCAACGATTCAAGTAGACCGCAACGAATTACCTATTAAGAATCTTCCTGTTTATCAAGTGGATTTCATGAATGGTTTTGATCAAGGAATAAAGCAATTAGAACTTTCGATGAAAGAAGCCAACGATATGTATGACTCACAAAGTGAAGGGGAGAATTTCGGCTTATATTTAGTAGATTTACCTTACTTGAGCTTTCATCATATTCAGCGCTTAGGTCAGTCTTTAATAGAGGTATTTAAGCTTAGATCCAATCAAAATCATCCGATAGTAGTTATTTTAGAAAGTGATTATGGCAAAGTACTCGGTCAAACAATGAAGATGCTGGCACCAATGCAAAACATTATTTGTGTCGATCAGATTAAAGTAGAAAACGGTGATTACTTAGACATTGGTCAAATGCTGGAATCTGATGTTGTACCAGTCGTTATTAAAACATTAACTTTTCATAGCTAATAAGAGACGGGAGGGGAAAGAATGAAACTGCAAATGAGTTACCTCGGTAATGTCTATCAATTTGCTTCATTAAAAGATGTATTTGCAAAAGCGAATGAAGAGAAATCTGGCGATCAGCTTGCAGGAGTTGCTGCGGCATCTGTACAGGAGAGAATCGCAGCTAAAGAAGTAGTAAGTGAGTTGCTTTTAGCAGATATTCGAAATAATCCGTTACTACCACCAGAAGAAGACGAGGTATCTAGAATTATAGAGAAACAAATTAATTCACCAATCTATGATTCTATTCGAAATTGGTCTGTAGCAGAGCTTCGCGAATATATTCTTGCAGACAGTACGACAGGTGAAGATTTGAAAAGGCTAAGCAAGGGATTAAATAGTGAGATGATTGCTGCTGTTACGAAAATAATGAGTAATTTAGATTTAATCCATGCAGCCAATAAAATTGAAATTCTTACAAAATGTAATATTACGATTGGTCAAAAAGGTGTGTTGGCATCTCGCCTTCAGCCAAACCATCCTACCGATAATGTGGAAGGGATGATTGCTTCCTTAAAGGAAGGTTTGTCATATGGAATGGGTGACGCGGTCATTGGTATTAACCCAGTAGATGATTCAGTAGAAAGTGTAAAACGACTTCTACACGCCACACATGAGTTTATGACAGAATGGGGCGTTCCTTCGCAAAATTGTGTACTTGCGCATGTGACTGCACAAATGAAAGCTATTAAGCAAGGTGCGCCAGCGGATATGATTTTCCAAAGTATTGCAGGAACTGAGATGGCAAATCGTTCGTTTGGTATCAATGCTGCTTTGATAGAGGAAGCAAATGAACTTGCGAAAGCATTCGGAACTGGCACAGGTCCACAGCATATGTATTTTGAAACAGGGCAAGGATCTGAACTATCCGCAGAAGCACATTATGGTATTGATCAATTGACGATGGAAGCACGTAATTATGGCTTTGCTCGCAATTATGATCCGTACATCGTTAATACGGTTGTAGGTTTTATCGGACCGGAGTATTTATACGATAACAAACAAGTTATTCGCGCCGGTTTGGAGGATCACTTTATGGGTAAACTTCACGGCTTACCTATGGGAGTAGACATTTGTTATACCAACCATATTAAGGCGGATCAAAATGATATAGAAGATTTAGGAGTCTTGCTATCTGCAGCAGGTGTAAACTTTATAATTGCTGCACCGATGGGTGATGACTGTATGTTGAATTATCAATCTATGAGTTATCACGATGTAGCCACTTTAAGACAAACATTGAATAAGAAACCAGCACCTATTTTTGAAGCGTGGCTAGAGAAAATGGGGATTATGGAAAATGGTAAGTTAACGAGTATTGCCGGTGATGCGAGTATTTTTTCTAGATAGCATGGTAGGAATTTAATTCGAAAGGGGTGTTATTAATTGAATCCTGAGACGGTTGAAAAGATTACAAAGCTCGTGATGGAAAAATTACAAGGTTCAACAAATGAGACTAGTAAACAGCAAGAAAGCTCTTTAGAAAATAAATCATTTTTCAAGGTTGCTGCAGCAACTGATAACCATGGATTTTCAGAGCCTCAAGGCAAGGTTGTATTTGTAAAACATAATGAATCGAAATCAGCTGAGCAACATTCAAATACGACAATAGAATTGAAAAGGTCTCCAGAAAAGCAAAAGCAACCACAAATAGAAAATGTGAAAAATAGAGAAGAACTAGAACAACTAATGAGTAAAACACCAGCCAGAATTGGTGTTGGACGAGCAGGTGTACGTCCTAAAACGAATACGTGGTTGAAATTTAGATTTGACCATGCAGCTGCTGTGGATGCCGTTTACGGTGGTGTTAATCAAGAATTATTGAACAAACTGAATTTATTTACAGTCAATACAATGGTTCAAGATAAAGAAGAGTACATCATTCGTCCTGACCTCGGACGAAGACTTTCAGATGAAGCTAAAAATACAATACTTGAAAAATGCGATAGATCGCCTGTAGTACAGATTATTGTAGCTGATGGTCTAAGTTCAAAGGCGATTGAAGAAAATTTAGAAGATGTATATTTGTCGTTACAGCAATCGTTGAAAAGCCTTGGATTATCAGTAGGAACAACCTTTTTTATTGAAAAGGGAAGAGTGGCTGTAATGGATGATGTAGGTGAATTATTAAAGCCAGAGGTTGTGGTTTTATTAATTGGTGAGCGCCCTGGATTGATAAGTGCAGAATCATTAAGTGCGTACCTTTGCTACGAACCTAGAAAAGGAACAATTGAAGCTGATCGTATGGTTGTGTCCAACATTCATAAAGGTGGAATCCCACCTGTTGAAGCAGGTGCTTATTTAGGTACGATCATTCAAAAGATACTTACATTTGAAGCAAGTGGTGTTTCACTTGTGGAGAAAGAACAATAGGAGGACTGGAAAGTGACATTAGAACGCATTAAAGCAAATATATTAGCAACCCGCATAATTGCTAATGTAGATGTTACTTTAGCTGCAAAATTACAGTTGAAACCAACTCAAAGAAGTATAGCTATTTTCACTTCTACTATTGATGATATTGGGTATACAGCTCTTGATGAAGCGACGAAAAGAGCGGATGTTGAAGTGGTTTATGCTCGTTCATTCTATGCTGGTTCTGGACATTCTTCAGGTCCATTATCAGGAGAAATGATTGGTATTTTGGCTGGACCAAGTCCAGATGAAGTAAAAAGTGGAATGGAGGCTGTTTACCATACTGTTGAATCTGTTGCTTTCTTTGAAGCGCTAAATGAAGAAAAAACTCATTCACTCTATGCTCATGTAGTTGCGAGTACGGGTTCTTATCTTTCCAAAGAAGCAGGAATTCAGCAAGGGGAAGCACTTGCATACTTAATTGCTCCTCCACTCGAAGCTATATATGGAATTGATGCTGCATTGAAGGCGGCAGACGTTGATTTAGTGAAGTTTTTTGAACCTCCTTCAGAAACCAACTTTGGCGGAGGGCTCCTAACAGGTTCACAGTCTGCATGCCAAGCAGCAGCGAGTGCTTTTAGGGAAGCAATTGTAGATATTAGTAGATATCCAATTAAATAAAACGAACTTTTACAGGGAGGGTAGGTGTCACTATGAATTACGATCATGATCTCCAAGCACTTCAAGAAATGCGTAATGCCGTTCAAAAGGCTAAAAGTGCACAGGAAAAATATAGCCGGTTTACCCAAGAGCAAGTTGATAAAATCGTTAAAGCAGTAGCTGATGCAGCATTCTCTAGAGCACTAGAATTAGCTGAATTAGCGGTTGAAGAAACGGGTATGGGTATTGTTGAGCATAAAAAAATCAAGAATGAAGTAGGTTCACGAGATGTTTATGAATCTATTAAAAACGAAAAAACAGTAGGAATCATTAACGAAGATTCAAAAACAGGGGTAACAGAAGTAGCGACGCCATTTGGTCTCATCGCAGGTATTATCCCTACAACTAATCCTACTTCGACAGCAATCTTTAAAGCGTTGATCTCATTAAAAACGAGAAATGGAATTGTGGTTAGTCCTCATCCACGTGCTTTGAAATGTACGATAAAAGCACTGGAAATTTGTTCTGAGGCAGCTGTTAAGGCAGGAGCTCCAGAAGGACTTATTGGTTGGCTATCTAAAGCGTCGATGGGTGCGACTAGTGAATTGATGAAGCATCCAGATATTAACTTGATTCTTGCTACTGGTGGCGGTGCCTTAGTTAAAGCAGCATACAGCTCTGGTAAGCCAGCATACGGCGTAGGCCCTGGAAACGTGCCTGTTTATATTGAAAAAACAGCCGATGTGGTCAAGTCAGTCAAGATGATTGTCGATAGTAAAACGTTTGATAACAGTACTATTTGTGCAACTGAGCAATCGATGATTGTCGACAGAAATGTGTATGAGATGGTTGTTCGAGAGTTAAAGAATAATGGAGCTTACATTTTAAATGCAGAAGAGAAAGCATTGTTAGAAAAAGTGATTTCTCCAATTCCTAAGAAGCTAAACCCAGCAATAGTAGGACAACATGCGAAGAAAATCGCAGCTATGGCGAACATAGAAGTGCCAAGTCATACAAGGCTTCTAATAGCTGAAGAAACAAAAGTCGGGAAGGATATTCCATTCTCTATCGAAAAGCTATCGCCAATCTTTTCACTATATGTAGCTGAAAGCTATGAGCAAGCGAAAGACTTATGTATGCAACTGCTTAGTATTGGTGGAAGAGGTCACAGTTTGGCGCTTCATACGAGGGATGATCAAGTATCAAGAGAATTCGCTGAAGTGATGCCTGTTTCGCGATTATTAGTAAATACGCTTTCTTCAGTTGGTGCTGTTGGCGGCACAACGGGCTTAAAGCCTTCGTTAACTTTAGGATGTGGGTCATTTGGTGGAAACATCACTTCTGATAATGTATCTGCAAGGCACTTAATTAATATTAAAAGAATGGCATATGGCATTAAGGATGTTACCATTCCTCAGCCTTCTGAAAAATATATAAAAAGTGAAAAAGTGACTTCTAAAGAAGAAAGCATGGAAGACATTATTGCTCAAGTGATAAAAAATTTAAACCCTTCAGAGTCAATAGATCCTGAAGTTGTAGCTAAAACAGTTAATCAAGTAATTCAAAAATACGAAACGAAATAATTAGGAGGAATTTATTATGTCAAGAGAATTATCAGCACTAGGAATGATTGAAACTAAAGGATTAGTAGCATCAGTTGAAGCGGCGGATGCAATGGTGAAGGCTGCCAACGTACATTTAGTTGGGAAGGTACATGTTGGTGGTGGAATTGTAACAGTATTAGTTCGTGGAGATGTAGGAGCGGTTAAAGCTGCAACAGATGCAGGTGGAGCAGCAGCACAACGCGTAGGTGAGTTACTATCAGTTCATGTAATTCCACGTCCACATAATGAAATCGAGAGCATTTTACCTAAATTAGATATCGAATTATAATTTCATGCTCTAGAAGGTTAAGGTGAAAATGTATGAATCAACAAGTCATTTCTAAAATTGTTGAAGAAGTAATACATGTTTTGGAACATACATCCGTAGATGACAAGGTTATTCCAATCGCTGTATCTGCAAGGCATGTGCATTTAAATAAGGAAGACTTAGAAATCTTGTTTGGAAAAGGTTTCGAGTTAACGAAAAAAGCAGATTTGTCACAGCCAGGGCAATTTGCTGCAAATGAAACAATTACAATCGTTGGACCAAGAGGTTCGTTAGAAAGAGTGCGGATTCTTGGGCCAGCACGTAATATGACTCAAATGGAAGTAAGCATGACAGATTCTATTAAACTAGGTGTCAAACCTCCTGTAAGAGAATCGGGAAATATTGCTGGTTCTGCTGCAATTACGTTAGTCGGCCCGAAAGGCAGTGTATATAAAAAGGAAGGCTTAATCATTGCACAAAGTCATATTCATATGAATGAACAAGATGCTGCTAAGTTCTCTGTTAAAGATGGAGAATACATCAGAGTGACTACAAAAGGCGAACGTCCGATTACATTGGAAAAAGTATTAATACGTGTATCTCCATGGTACCAATTAGAAATGCACATTGATACGGATGAGGCAAATGCAGGTTTTATTAAGACGGGTGATTGCGGAACACTCTCAAAGTATGGTGATTTATCATGATCAATGAGAATGCCATTCGAGAAATTGTAACAGAAGTGCTAAAGCAGTTAAATTTCTCAGCATTGAAACCGCAAGAGACTAGTAAACAGAATTTGCTAGTAGTTGACGAGAAAAGTACGTTGAATCCATCGCACATGTATCAACTAAGTCTTCAATGGAATGTAACGATCGTAAAAGAGACTGAGTTGGATTTATTACTGAGTGGGAGCCCTGTTCTTATACACAACATAGATCAAGACTTGCTTGTTAAAGGAGCACTTGGTTTTTGTGATAGTACTGGGAGCGTACTATTATCTCAATTAATTTCAAACGCTGTTCCCGTACATTTAATTCCTACAAAATCACTAGAAAATACATTGTTTGGAGATATAAGTCCATCAGCTTATCAATCTATGCTTCGTAATCATTGTCATACGCTTGAAAGTTTTGGAGTTAATGTTGCAACACTTTCGGATTTTTTGAAGTTAAAGGTAGAGTCAGAAATGACGGGTATCAACTTTGAGGAGAAATTATTAACAGCTCATAATGTTCAAGTGCATCCAGAAGAAAATATACTTGTTTCCTCAAAGACAATCATAACTCCATTAGCAAAAGATACAGCAAGGGATTTAGGTAAAAAAATTACAGTGATTAATGATGTAAAAGGGGCGAGTACTTAATGCAGATGGGGACAGTAATTGGGAATGTTTGGGCTACAAGGAAAGAAGATAATTTACGAGGTTTAAAGTTTTTAGTCGTACAGCCTGAACATCCTATTGATTTATCTGTTGGCACACCTTTTATAGCGGTAGATCGCATAGGTGCCGGCGTTGGCGATAAAGTGATCGTTACACATGGTAGTGCTGCCACGAATATGGAACCAGATAATCATTTAGTTATTGATGCCCTTATTATTGGCATTATTGATTCAATAGATGTGGAATGAGGTGAGAACGGTGGGAAAAGCATTAGGAATGATCGAAACAAAAGGTCTTATTGGTTCAATTGAAGCAGCGGATGCAATGTTAAAGTCGGCAGATGTCACGTTAGTAAAGCAGGAAAAAATTGATGGAGCCCTTGTTTCTGTTTTAGTTGAAGGAGATGTTGGAGCTGTTCAAGCAGCAGTTGAAGCGGGAAAAGCAGCAGCAGCTCGTGTAGGTGAATTGATATCCAGTCACGTCATACCAAACCCAAATGACGATGTAGGAATCATGTTAAAGAAAGATGAAAAACAACAAAAGCAAAAAGAAGAGCCGAAAAATGATAAAAAAAGAATGACAAAAAAACCGAATAAACCATTAGAAACGACTGTTTCGGATCAATCAATAATAAAAGAACAGCCGCTTGATAAAGGTGAATAATAAAGTGAAACATTATTAGGTGAGTGGATACTTCACCTAAGTATTAGTTAAGTCAATCGGATTCAAACTGGCGCTTGATTTCCTACGTGAAGTGGGATTTTTAGCGCCGGTTTGAACGGGATCATTATTCGCAGTTTTGCTTTTTAGGAAAAAGGAGAGGTGAAGATGGTATTTAAGCGTAGAAAGATTGCTGTTATTGGAGCAGGTTTTACTGGAGCTACAGCAGCAATGATGCTAGCACAAAAAGAACTTGGAGATATCGTGTTAGTAGATATTCCATCTCAAAGCAATCCTACTAAAGGAAAAGCGCTTGATATGTTACAAGTAGGCCCTGTACAAAAGTTCAATTCAACGATTATTGGTACATCCAGTTATGAAGATATTCAGGATGCTGATTTAGTTTTAATTACGGCTGGATTGCCTCGAAAACCTGGAATGAGCAGGGATGACTTAGTTGCTACGAATGCGAAAATCATTAAGGAAGTATCGGAGAATGTAAAACGGTATGCACCTTCAAGCTATATTATTCTTCTTAGCAATCCTGTTGATGCGATGACATACGTATGCTACAAAACAACAGGTTTTCCTAAGAACCGAGTAATTGGACAATCGGGTGTGTTAGATACGGCTCGCTTTAATACGTTTGTTGCACAAGAATTGGGCATCTCAGTTGAAGATATTTCTGGTTTTGTATTAGGAGGACACGGGGATGAAATGGTTCCTCTTGTTCGCTTCTCGTATGCAGGCGGTATCCCTATCGAGCATATCATTCCTGCCGACCGTATTGAGCAGATTGTAGAGAGAACCCGCAAAGGTGGCGGAGAAATTGTAAGCTTATTAGGTCAAGGTAGTGCTTACTATGCTCCAGCTGCTTCTATGGTGGAGATGGCAGAAGCTATTTTAAAAGATAAGAAGAGAATTCTACCTTCCATCGCTTACTTAGAAGGTGAATACGGCTATAAAGATTTATATTTAGGTGTTCCAACTGTTATTGGTGGCGCAGGAGTTGAAAGTGTTATTGAAATTCCTCTAACGAATAATGAAAAAACGGCTTTAGATCGTTCGGCAGAATCTGTCCGTAGCGTTATTGAGGTTTTAAATCAATTTATATGATCTGCAATGAAAAACTGGTTTTCTTTAATAGAGAAAGCCAGTTTTTTTAATATATTGAACGAAACAAAAACGACATTCGTATTATAGTTAAGCCTACCAAATAAGGAGGGACAACTATGCTAGAAGTTATACATTTCTCGAAGTGTTTTAAAGGCGATAAAAAGGTTGTGGAAGATTTGAACTTGGAAGTTAAAGCTGGTGATTTATACGGATTTATTGGTCATAATGGTGCTGGTAAAACAACTACAATAAAGGCGATTGTGGGGATTTTGGATTTTGAAGAAGGCGAAATAAAAATTAATCATTTATCTATAAAAAAGAACCCTGTTGCTTGTAAGCAAATGATGGCTTACATTCCGGATAATCCAGATTTATATGAGCATTTAACTGGTATTCAATACTTGAATTTTATCGGTGATTTATTTGGAGTAAGCAAATGGCAACGTGAAGCATTAATCAGTAAATATGCAAATGAATTTGAAATAATGGATCGTTTAGGAGATTTAATCGCTTCTTATTCACATGGTATGAAACAAAAGCTAGCCATCATTTCTGCGTTTATTCATAAACCAAAGCTGTTAATTTTAGATGAGCCATTTGTAGGCTTAGATCCTAAAGCAGCTCATACATTGAAAGAAATAATGAAGGATTTTTGCGCTAATGGAGGTTCTATCTTTTTCTCAACACATGTTCTTGAAGTAGCTGAAAAACTATGTAATAAAATTGCTATTATAAAAGCTGGTCGATTAATGAGTTGTGGTGAAATTGCAGCGGTGAAAGGTAATAGTAGTCTTGAAGATGTTTTCTTGGAGTTGGTTCGAAATGAATAAAGTATGGTATTTGTTAAAAGTACAACTACTTCAACTTTTTGGACTGAATAAAGCGCTACATGCAAAGGGTCGAAAAGAGAAACGGAAATGGATGGCTATTTTTATCGGAGTTATCTTGCTTATTGGTTATGCATTTGTTGTTTCATTTTTTTATAGTTCCTCTGTAGCATCTATGTTGGAAGCGGTTGGTGAGCTAGAACTTTTGCTAGCAATCATGATGGCTTCCGCTAGTTTGATCACTTTCATGGTGTCTATTTATAAAGTGAATGGAATCTTATTTGCTTTTAAAGATTATGATATGGTGATGTCGCTTCCCGTGAAAACAAGCATGGTGGTCGCCAGCAGAGTGCTAATGCTATATGTCATGAACGTGGCATTTTCTTTGCTTATTATGCTTCCTGCTGGGATTGTGTATGGCTTGAAGGCATCTCCAAGTCTGCTCTTTTATGTTTATTATATTGTGACGTTGTTCTTTATACCGCTTTTACCCATCATAGCGGCTACATTTATTGGTTCGATCATTATGATGATTTCATCTCGATTCAAGTATGCAAACCTTTTGAATCTCGTTTTGACCTTTGCGGTTTTGTTGTTTTTTATGGGTGGAATGGTAAATGTTAATGGTGACACTGAAAATCTTACGAATATGAGTTTGGCTTTAATGGTGGAGGTAAATACAATATATCCACTAACGGATATGTACGTAAATGCGGTTTGTCATTATCGTTTTCTTTCTTTTATTTTGTTTATTGGAATTTCAATAGGCGCCTTTATTTTGTATGTAGTCATTATTGGGACGAAATTTAAAAGCATTAATACGGAACTAATGACATCGAGAAAGAACGGACGTTTTAAAATGGAAGGGCAAGTACAATCCTCTCCCTTTAAAGCTTTGTATAGAAAAGAATTGAAACGATATTTTTCAACATCTATTTATGTACTTAATACTGCATTTGGAATGATACTTTATACGGTTTTGTCAGTTGCACTTTTATTTGTAGGAACAGAGCAAATAAGCGAAATGTTGAAGATACCACAGTTACCAATGTACATTACTGATTTCGCACCTTTTGCTGTTTCTATTTTTATTGTATTATCTTGTACAACGATGTGCTCAATTTCTCTGGAAGGGAAAAATCTTTGGATTTTACAGTCCTCCCCGATTGCTGTTCAAACCATTTGCTTAAGTAAAATTGCCGTGAATTTAACCATTACAGTACCCCTTATATTGATTAACAATGTTCTGCTTCTGTTTGTATTACAAACAGGTTTTATAGAGAGTGTATTATTTTTCGCCTTGCCAATTACGTATGCAGTGTTTATTGCATTTATAGGAATTGTCATGAATATGAAATTTCCTAATTTCGATTGGACAAATGAAGTCACAGTTGTGAAACAAAGTGCAGCATCGCTCATTACGACATTTTTAGGTTTAATTAGTATTGCCATTCCTTTCGCTTTACTGGTTTCACTGCCTCATGTAAATCAGCAGATCTTTATAGGGGGAGTAATCGTTGTATTGGTAACACTGTGTATAGGTATGTATGCATATATGAAGGTGAAGGGCGAACGCGTATTTAGAGCTATTTAAATGCCAAATTCTAATAATGGTTTGACTGAAAGGAACTTCCATGTTACATTAATCGCATAATAATAATAAAAGGTGTGGTGTTGTATGTCGGTAGTAGGTATCAACTAAATTTTAGTTGAATAAGGTTTTTAATTTCTGGTTTTTACCAGCTTATTAAGTATGCCTTTTTCAATAATGTTAAGAAACGTTATTGAATACCTACTATAAGACTGCTTCCTTTTCCATATATTCGTTTAACATGTAGAATGTTATGACGTAAAGCATGGTAGGATTTGTCCTACCATGCTTTTTGTTCATATTTGGGTTATCTGTGTTTAACACTCTTTCTTTAAACAAAGAAATGAGTTTGTTAACCTGTGCTGGATTTGCCTTTTTTCTGCATTTGTATTCGATATAGGGTCTTGTTTCATGACAAGATTTATGCCCGCAGGAGCTTTCTGCCCAATTTACGATTCTAAATTGGGAAAGTAGGAAAGGCTTCTGCGGGCTATTTTATTTTACAATTCGAAGAGAAGAGGGATATAAAAATGAATACGATGACCTTTGATAAATTACAATACCATGAATTAAAAGAGAAAGTGAAAAGCTATTGCGTGAGCGGCTTAGGTAAATCCTTACTTGATACGTTACAACCAAGTTCAAATATAAAAGTTGTTAAAAATCGCTTGAATGAAACAACGGAGGCTCGAAAGTTATTAGATGCAGAAAAGCACCTTCCGCTTACAGGGATTTCAAATATTACAAGTCATATTGAAAAGCTTGAAAAGGGTATGGTTTTAACGCCGACTGAATTAATAGCTGTCTCTGATTTTCTAAGGGGCTGTCGAAGAATTAAAAAGTTCATGGCCGATAAAGAGTTTTTTGCGCCTGTTCTTTACACATACGCTCATTCTATGGCTGAGTTTCGAGACATTGAAGAGAGCATTTTATTTGCGATCAAAGGGAGTCGAGTGGATTCTGGAGCGAGTAAAGAATTAAAGCGTATTCGAAATCAAATGGCAAAGACAGAAGAGAAAATTGAAGAACGACTTCAGAAGTTTTTAAAGAGTGGCGCTAACAAAGAGTATATCCAGGAATTTTATATTAGTAAGAAAGAGGATCGTTTTACGATTCCAATTAAAGCGTCCTTTAAAAATCAAGTAGCGGGAACAATAGTTGAAATATCTTCAAAAGGTTCAACGGTGTTTATGGAGCCTGCTGCTGTATCAAAGCTTAATGTGGAATTAGCTTGTTTGAAATCGGAAGAATCGGTTGAGGAATATCAAATATTAGCTACGTTATCAGGATCGATTTATGAAGCGATTCAAGCGATACGTATAAATATTGAATTAATTAGTCAATACGATATGATTTTTGCTAAAGCGAAATATAGTAAAAGTACAGATGCAATAGAACCGAAGCTCAATCATCATGGCTATATTAAATTGGTGAACAGCAAGCATCCGTTGTTAGAGGGTAATATTGTTCCGTTAGACTTTGAAATTGGTATGGATTATCGAAGCTTGATTATCACAGGACCAAATGCTGGTGGGAAAACAGTTGTGTTGAAGACAATTGGAATATTAACTTTAGCTGTTATGTCAGGTTTTCATATTACAGCGAAGGAAGGCACCGAAATCGCGATATTTGACAATGTTTTTGTTGATATTGGAGATAATCAAAGTTTAGAAAACGCCCTAAGTACGTTTTCTTCTCACATGAAGAATATCTCGGATATTATGGGTGCATCGAATAATAATACGCTACTATTATTTGATGAAATCGGAAGTGGTACCGAACCGAATGAAGGTGCTGCTTTGGCAATCGCTATATTAGAAGAGTTTTATCATATGGGCTGTATAACCGTTGCTACCACTCATTATGGGGAAATTAAGCGATACTCTGAAATGCATGATGATTTCATGAATGCAGCAATGCTATTTAATAGTGAAGCATTACAGCCTATGTATAAGCTATTGATTGGTAAATCTGGAGATAGTAATGCACTTTGGATTTCTCGTAAAATGAAGATTCGTGAGCATGTATTGAAGCGTGCTCAATTATATATCGAAAACAAAGACTATAATTTAGAAGCTGTGAAGGAAAGTAGAATTAAAAAATCAATCAAAGAAACGGTTCACCAAATTGAGCAATACGCCTATGAAGTTGGCGATAGAGTCAAATTAATTGAACAAGATGATTACGCGATTGTGTATAAGCCAATAGACAAGTTCAATAATGTTGTACTGTTTTATAATAATGACATGATGGAAGTGAATGTGAAGCGAATTCAGCTCGATATTAGAGCAAGTGAATTATATCCGGAAGGTTATGATTTAAATATGCTATTCACTAGCTATCAGGAACGCAAATTACAGCATGATCTACAAAGAGGTTCTAAAAAGGCTTTACGAAAAGTGCAAAAAGAAATTAATAATAGACGACAAGAATAAGAAGTTTACTAATACTGTTAAAAAATCCTTTGTCTCAATGTATTGACGTTTTGCGTTTTTGGTGCTATGTTGTGAATGAATGAAAAAAACAAATGAATACTCTGTTAGGTGAGGCTCCTGTATAGAGATAAGCTGCTGCCCAAAAATGTCGAGAGACGCCAATGGGTCAACAGGAAAGGTCGGAATGAAGGCTTTTTTTAACGTAGCTGGTTAATAACCTATGCTGTACAGTGCTAAAGCTCGACGAGGGAGAGGTATGCTTATTGCCATTAATGATTGCTGCAATTTTAGTAGCTTTATTAGTGTGTGTTTGAAACTAGCTATTCAGACCTTTACTCGTTGATGAGTAAAGGTCTTTTTTAAAAGATAAGAAAGTATAATTTTGCGCGGTGTCTAGCTCCAGCGCCCAGCACCTAGTGGACTTCGCCATCCTCCCTACGATAAGT
>NZ_JBALMO010000060.1:2503-10716 GCF_036963345.1 Bacillus sp. JJ722 | reverse complement strand
AAGCTGGACAATCGAATCGACTTTCGTCTCTTCGTGTTTCCTTTATCTCAGTCGGAGGGCTCCAGTCCATACGGAGCAAAGCGGGCGCCTGCGCTTTTCTTATACTAAATTGATTAAAAGAAAGAGGTGGAGAATCATGTTACTTGATGACCCGAGCCCGATACCCATATGTTTTACATCAATATTGCAATATATAAGTGGAAAGCAACTTGCTTCTCCATCTCTAGATTATAGATAAAGAGAATCAATTGAGTGTTCCACTTAGAGTGGAGGTTATTAGTTATGACAAAAAACATATCTACAGATCAAATCACTTTAAAGGTGATTAAATCTTTAAAAGAAGGAAAAAGACAAGATTTTCAACTTATTTTAGATGAGCTTCATCCATATGATATAGCTCTTATTTATACCAATTTACCTGAGAAGCATCACACTAGATTCTTGCTGTTTATGACTCCTAATCAAATAGCAGATTTAATTCAGGAACTTGAAAAGGAAGACCAATTAGAATTATTAACAAAGCTAGGAATTGAAAAGTCTGGTCAAATCATGGATTTAATGGACAATGATGATTTAGCGTCCTTACTACAAGACTTATCACCGGCTAAAATTAAAGTACTTCTTTCAAAAATGAAGAAAGAAGAATCAACGATCGTTCAAAATATCATGAATTATCCTCCTGAAACAGCAGGAAGAATGATGACGAACCGATTTGTTTGGATTCCGCAAAATTATACAGTGAGAGAAGCGGTAGAGAAATTAAAAACATTCGCCGAATTCTCTGAAACAATTAACTACTTATATGTAATTAATCAAAACAAAAACTTAGTCGGTGTAGTATCTTATCGAGATATTATCTTGGCCAGTGAACATGAACAAATAAGCGATATTATGTACAGTAGGGTTATATCAGTATCTGCTGATACAGACCAAGAAGAAGTAGCTCAATTAATAGAGCGATACGATTTTGTATCCATTCCTGTTGTTGAAAATAATGTGCTTGTTGGAATTGTGACAGTAGATGATATTATTGATGTTGTTATTCAAGAAGCAACAGAGGATATTGAGAAACTATCCGCATCTGGTAAGGATATTGACTTTGATACAAAAGCATTTGTAGCAGCTTATCGTCGACTTCCTTGGTTAGTTTTACTTCTTTTAATAGGATTAGTTTCTGGAACGATTATTAGTCAATTTGAAGAAACATTATCGAAAGTAGTGTCGCTTGCCTTTTTTATGCCTATGATTGCAGGGATGACAGGTAATACAGGAACACAATCTTTGGCTGTAGTTGTTCGAGGATTAATTACACGTGAAGCTGACAAGAAGACGGTTGTACGATTAATATTTCGGGAATTAAAAGTAGGATTAATGATCGGTATTACCTGTGGAATTTTAATTGCTATCATCGCTTATATATGGCAGGGAAATCCGGTTCTTGGCTTTGTCGTCGGTAGTTCATTAATTATTACTCTGATTTTTGGAACATTAGCTGGAACTGTTGTACCTTTAATTTTATATCGTTTAAAAATTGACCCAGCAGTTGCATCGGGTCCACTAATTACAACATTGAACGATATACTTTCCTTGTTAATATACTTTGGAATTGCTACTAAATTTTTAGCATATTTAACTTGATAGACAAAAACCTATGTTCAGTGAGCATAGGTTTTTTGTGCAAGAATGCTGTGTTTATTAGTTTGAATATTTGAAAAATAAAATCATTTTGTTAGAATGAGGGTGCATTAAGTATTTTATCCCTAATAATCGGTGGGGGAAGGACGAAAGCCCCCGCCGATTAAAATCTCACGTTATTTTTGCTTTCACTATCTTATTTTGAGGGTGGGATGTGTTATGAAAAAATCAAAACCGATCTATGTTCAAATCAATATGGATACGACGATGGATGAACTTTGGAATGCTAGTCAAAATCCTGTTTTGCATACGGAATGGGATATACGTTTTACGGAAATTTCATATTTGAAGAAAGAGGATGATGAACCGCAACGCTTTTTGTATAAAACAAAGATTGGCTTTGGAATTGAAATAGCTGGTGAAGGTGAAAGTGTAGGACAAATAGAGAAGGAATCGGGCGAAAGAGTTTCTTCTTTAAAATTTTGGACGGATCATCCACTTTCGTTAATTCGAACGGGACGAGGTTATTGGAAGTATACAGAGGAAGGAAAACACATTTCATTTGAGACGTTATATGATTATGATTGTAGTTTCGGAAGAGTAGGGAAACTAATCGATACATATTGCTTTCGCCCGTTATTGGGATGGGCAACGGCTTGGAGTTTTGATTCATTAAGGCTATGGTTGGAGAAAGGTTACCATCCTAAATTGTTGTTTCGAAAAACACTGACATATTGGATGGTTTGTGTAATATTAGCTTTTGTTTGGATTTATCAAGGGCTGGTTCCGAAAGTAATTGTTGCTCATCCTGAAGAAATTAAAATGCTTACCTCCGTACTGTCCTTTCATTTGTCGGGTGAATTCGCAATCCGTATGATTGGTTTCCTTGAAATGATCTTTGGCTTACTTTGGCTGATGCCACTTAGGAAAAAGAAACTTTTCCTTGCTCATATGGTTATTATTGTACTTTTAACGTTAGCTGCATTTATGAGTAATCCCGCTAGCTTTGTTCATCCATTTAATCCAGTTGCATTAAATGGTGTTCTTTTATTTGTATCACTTGTTGGCTATTGGAATAGCGATCACTTACCACTTGCTAGGAATTGTCGTAGAAGAAGAAAGGGATGATTAGGATGTTATCGATATATGAAACGTTACTTGGAGAAGCGTACAAAAAGATGCATCCAAAGTTACAAAAGCGCTATTGTCTCACTGACCAATCGGGCTTTATTGGTAAAGGCATAATGGATTCTATAACCGGAGGAAATTTTGTTGTTAGGCAGTTTCTTAGATTAGGGGTGAGATTTCGCCTCTTCTTTTCAGAAAGAGGTAAAGATATTCCTTTCACTATTGTGAATACGGTTATAAAGAATGAACAAGGTCAACAGATTGTAGAGTGGCGAAGAACATTTGATTTTCAGAACGTATCCCGTCATTTTGATGCGGTTATGTATTTAGATGACTATAAACAAGAAATTATTGATGATTTCGGCATGCCTTCTGTCATGACGTCGACTTTGGCTTTTCATGTAGACGAGTGTGGTGCTGTGCATATCACTTCAAAGAAACAGTGGCTTCAAATGTTTGGTAAGCGAATATCGTTACCGAAATGTTTATATGGAGTAGCGCATATTGTGGAAGCTTTCGATGATGAGAATGACTGCTTTTTAATTTCCGTTCATGTTCGCAATCCGTTAGTGGGTACTGTTTTTTCCTATAATGGAACATTTAGAGAGTGTGATTCATTATGAGAAACTTACTCTTTGGAATTAGTTTATACTTGTTGTTTCTTATTTTGACATGGTCACAGTTTCATATTTTAGAAGCTGTTGTTTTATTTTCTATTCTCGTATTTATTCCGATTATTTTTCTGTTGCTTGACTGGAGACGGAGAGATGGGGTGGTTTTACCGTTAGCAAAATGGACGATGCTTGTTTACCCGCTAGCAAGTGGAAGTGCGTTCCTTGCTTTTGTTATCGATTCGTCGTTTTTTGCCATAGTATGGTTTACTTATACGATTTTAGTAGCTGTATTAGGGATTAGTAGAGTGCTAGAGAGAGGGGTGAATCCTCTTCCAGAATTAGCTATTGATAGTGGCTTAATTTATTTAAGCCTTGGTGGCTTTTGGTTCGTTGCAACAGTTATGAACATGCAAGTAATGGACTTTTCACCTTATATTATTTTTCTAACAGCTGTCCACTTTCACTACTCAGCACTAGTTATTCCAATCATGGTAGGATTATTAGGTAGGTTGGGTGTGAAGTATCAACGACTATATACTGCTGTGACAATGATCATTATCGTTTCACCTATGACAGTTGCAATTGGTATTACATACTCGAGAATGATTGAGTTTGTGGCTGTTGTTATATATTTAGTTGCATTTTATCTGTATGGCTATCTTGTACTAACGGCAACTTTCAAGAATGTAATGGCGAAGATCTTAGTTTCCGTATCAGCGCTTATTTTACTAATTACCATTGCTTTTTCCCTTTATTATGCATATGGCAGAGTTACATTTAGTATCACGCTTTCAATCGATCAAATGGTATGGATTCACGGTGTAGTTAATGCATTTGGTGTCATATTGCCAGCCTTAATTGGCTGGAGTTTGGAAAGGCCATCTCCTTCTCATCAATATTACGGGAAACCGATGAGTCGAGTTTTGGGTGAGAGAAGAATTGGAAGCGATTATCTTTTACGCAGAGATTTAATAGAGCAAACGAATGTTATCGGTCTTGTTGATAACATGCAGGAATTCTCTTCTAAATCGTTTGATGCTAGTAAAATATCAACTACTATCATTAATTTTTATGAACGTACACATTCATATACTATGCGTGCAAATATTCAGTGGAAGCCTTGGTTTCGTCCTTTAGCGTCCATTTATAATAAAATCAGTAGAAAAGTTGGGCAAATCCATTTAGGATTAGGTTCACGCTGGGAGGGCGTGAACGGAAATATAGTCGATGTGAAATCTACTATTGATGGTAGAGAACGAGTAAGAGCTTGGATAAGAGAGAATGAGCAGAGTGAAACGATTTTTATGGCCTTATATTCTACGCATGAGTATAAAGATGAAACCTATATGAATATAGCGTTGCCACTGCCATACTCCAATATGACAGGAATTCTTAGGTTAAGAAATGACGGTAGAAATCTTATATTAACAAGTTCGAGAGATGCTGGAAACGGAGACTCGGGCATTTATTTACACACTTCTTGGATGACGATTCGATTGCCTTTGGAGGAAACTTTTTATATTAAAGAATCGGATAGAGTTAGTTTAGTTGCTCATCATCAAATGTGGATCTTTGGTTTGAAGTTTCTTGAAATAGGTTATGAAATAGAGAAGATGGGGCTGTCCGAAAAGTGATTTTCAATCACTTTTCGAACGTCCATTTACGCTTTTTAGCCCTTCGCTATAGGTTACGAGAAATCTGTAATGCTTGCTGAGTATGTTGAAAATGCCTATAATTGGCGCTTTTGAAAGAGATGAAATGCAGTTTCCATAAAAAGTAGGAATAATGATTTTCACGTAAATGTAAAATCTAAGACACCATTACCTTATTGGACACCCTTAATGATATGAAATTTTTCACTTATAAGGAATATTTATGATATTGTAAGGTAAGAGTTATAAAGTAGTTTTCAATGAAGTGTTTTAATAGAATTGGAGGATACGATGATGAGTGAACAGTATAAGAACATTCTTATTGCAGTGGATGGCTCTGATATAGCTAAAAGTGCTTTTCATAAAGCCATTGATATTGCAGCACGTAACAATGCACGATTGATTATTGCACATGTGGTAGATCCTATAACATCACCTGCGATGGAAGGATATTCTAACTCAGTGATGGATTCTTTAAAAAAATATGGAGAAGACCTTTTAGAAACATATAAAAAAGAAGCTTTGGAAGCGGGATTGGATCAAGTTGTAACAGAAATGGAATTTGGTTCTCCCAAAACAAAAATTGTAAAAACCATTGCTAAGAAATATGAAATTGATTTAATTGTTTGTGGAGCACACGGAGTGAATGCAGTTGAACGCTTCGTGATGGGCAGTGTATCTGAATACATCGTTCGCCATGCTACTTGTGATGTTACTATTGTTCGTCAATAGTTTGAGTGAATAAATAGATAAAGGCTACGTTGATTTGTTCGTTTATGGGGACATTTTGGCGTAGCTTTTTTATGTTTGCAAAGTCTTAACGAATACTGATATTTTATATCATTCAAAGGGCTCCAATCCAATTGAGGATTCACTCGCTGTAATGGTTCGTAAACTCAAGAAAATACACCCCATAACACCAGCTGTTTGGAAAGTACCAATAATAAACATCTTTATCCACTGTCCTTTAGATGTTGGATGAGGTCTTTTTAACATGATAACGATTGTTGCCATTATGAATCAGGCAAGTGTGAAACGCAATGCTGCTAATAACAATGGGGATGAATAAGTCAAACCTATTTTACCTACAGCAAAAGAAGAGCCCATTAAAAATGTTGTTAAGAGTATTAATAGTGTCAATTTGAAATTATTCATTTTTTACCTCCTCGCATATCGTAGTGACTAATATGTAAACATTATAAATTCTGAATGTTTCAGCCGTTATCGAAATATGGAATGCAAATGTAAATGAGTTAAGTATGTGAAGATTTAGTTTGCTATAGTTGTGAACGTGAATATCATCGCTCTTAGTACATGCATAGAGTGATTACGGAAAAATTTGAAAAAGAACAAATCAAAAGAGAAATTCACATTAAGTTAACTTAAATATTTAGTTATATAAAATAAATGAGAAGGAGTATTTACTATGAAATCGATCCATTCAATAGAGTTTCAAAAACAAGTGGAAGATGAAGTAAAACCATTTTTGAAGAAGCGAAAGCATGCCATTGTTGCAATTGGAATCGTAACAAAAGATGATCAATGTGTATTAGGTTGCGGTGATAAAGGAATGTATGATGTGGAATCATATGGTGACCTTTTGTTTGAAATAGGTTCAATAACGAAAATATTTACGACGTCTATGTTATCTCTTATGATGCACGATGGACTGGTGAGCGTAAAGGATTCAATTGGTCACTATTTATTAGAATTATCAAAAGAGCATCCAATAACACTAGAGCATTTAGCTACACATTCTTCTGGGATACCTCCTAAGCATGTAGTGAAAATGTGGAGACAATATTTTGAGAAGAATTCACAACGAGACCCTTATTGTGCATTTTCAATTCGAGAATTACATCATTATTTACAATCGGTTACATCTGTAAAACGAAGAAAATTTAGATATTCAAATGATGGATTGGGGTTATTAGGGAAGATTTTAGCTCATAAACTTGGAATGGAGTATGAAACAGCCGTCATTGAGAATATATGTAAACCTCTTGATATGCCAAATACAGTAATCAAGGTATCGTCTCAACAAAGAAAGAGACTCGTGTCAGGATATAGGAAGAATAACATGAAACAGCAGGAACTTGTGATGAAAGATTTTGAAGGAGCCGGTGCACTGCGCTCAAATATAGTCGATATGTTACAATTTTTATCCGCTCATATGGGTGTGCGAAATGAATGTGAAATGCATGAAAAAATTATAAGTTCACAACAAGCATATATTCCGAATGGTAAATCTGCTGATATTGGGCTTGGATGGCTTCATGACAAGCAATTTAAGACGATTTGGCATAATGGTAGTACGCATGGATTTTCAAGCTTTATTGGTTTTCGTGAAAGTAGGAATGCTGGTGTCGTAGTTCTTACAAACTATCGAACGGGTATGTTTGGGAATACGCCATTAAGTATGGGATTTAAAGTGTTAGATTTACTGAATGAAAGGTAATCAAATAAGAAAGATGAAAACATGTTAGATTTTTATTATGATTAAGTTGTGTAAATAAAAAAATGAAAGCGAAGTGGAATTATGAGCCTCCGAATTTGTGAGGTGACTGCAGACAACTGGCAAACAGTTGCTCTGTTATCAGTAGAAGGTAATCAAGAAAGCTATATCGAACCAAATGCATTATCAATTGCACAATCAAGGTTTGAACCACAGTGGAAGTCAGTTGGCTTATACGATGGAGATACAGCGGTTGGATATGCGATGTACGGACTTGATATTTCAAATGGAGATGTTTGGCTGGATCGTTTCATGATTGATAAAGACCATCAAGGAAAAGGTTATGCCAAAAGATTTCTATCTATGTTAATCAAACATGTTCAAGAAACATATCAGCAAGAAACCGTATTTTTAAGTATTTGTCCTGAGAATACATTTGCTCAGCAACTGTATGAGCAATTCGGCTTTAGATTAAATGGTGAAATTGATAATACAGGTGTAATTAGTGGGTTAATTATGGTTCTGAATAGTCATGAGAGGAATTCCACTAGCAACGACGCTATTCACTAATTGAAAATAATATATGACAAGAGGGTTATTCTATTTAATCGTTGAATAAGCCTCTTTTTTGTGATTGAAATGTACATAAATCTGAAGAAAGAAATGCTCGATTTATCCCGTTTTAACTAGCGCTAAGGCTCCTACTTCAAAACGAAAGTAAAAGCGAAG